>DATAJP010000004.1 GCA_036262055.1 Ignavibacteria bacterium | reverse complement strand
CAATACGATGCTTATGGTAACTTCTACAAACAGCAAAGACAACAGACCGATGGACTCAACTCATTATTCTTTGGTCGATTTCACCATAAGGGAAGATATTTTCTTTAAGAAAATTCCGGGATTGTCGCTTTCAGCTTCCGTCTCATATAACGCAAAAAATGCCGCAAATGATAAATCAAACATAACAGGTTTTGATTTATCGGCGAGCTATACCTTGTTTGATATCTGGACAAATTCTCTTGGATTCAATTTCACAAAAGAAACAGGAAGAAACAAAAAAATGACTCTGTCATTTACTTCAGGTGTACCAGTGTGGCTTTTAGGTGATTTTTTCCTGACCGCCGAACAAAGTTTTTACAGAGAAGAGTTATTCAGATACGGAAACAAAGATGAATTTATTGTAACTGCAGGATTGTCGAAAAGTTTTTAAATAAAAACTCCGTTCAGTATAAAAAAAGAGCTTATGAATACGAGTGCCATAAAAAAAGTAAAAAATTTAGATGTTGTAAGAGAATCAAATTTAAACTTGGCACTTTATTTAAAAGCGGAACAAGAAATAGAAAGAAAAGAAATTAATAGATTTATTCTAATTTTCATAATCTGTATATTATAAGAATTAATAAAATTAAAACTTAATTAAAATAATTTGTTCAAGATTGATAAAGATTTAAGTTTATTATTATTGTTTTTTCATTAGGTTAATCATTTCTGCCGGAGTAGCTCAGCTGGTTAGAGCGTCGGAATCATAATCCGTAGGTCGGGGGTTCAAGTCCCTCCTCCGGTACAACAAAAAAGCCGCTTTTTGCGGCTTTTTTGTTTCATATCATATGAGCCAAAATACCTATATGATGGTTCACTTTATTGCGACATCTAATTAATCCGTCAGTTCGGTTATTCCTTTTACAAAATAATTCATATTTAATAGCTGAGTGTCGTTTAAAGAGTGTCCTGCCTGGTTGACAAGATTTCCGTTTGAATCATATATTTCTCCGTAAAATAACTTATAGGGTTGTTCATCAATTAAAGATTTCTGCATTGCTATAAAATCCCAATCGATTCTGTCTGCATAATTATAAACTTTTGTTACATCAACTCCTCCTTTATCAAATCCCCAGAAAAGCTGCTGATTAATAGAATTCCCCTTTAGTATTTGGTTGGCGGCATAAATTGTAAATACATCCCAATTCCAAATTGCACTTGATACAATATTGTCCGGAGCAAACTCTTTAGAATCTGAATTGTATCCGAAAACAGGAATGTTCATTTCAGCACCAACCTGACAGGGAACGGGGCTATCCATCTGATGCGCAATAACATCAGCTCCGTTTGTGATTATCTCAAGAGTTGTTTTTCTTTCGGCATCGGAATTATTCCAGCTGCCGACAAATTTTGTGATAACCTGAATATCCGGTTTTACTTTTTGCGCTCCGATTGTGAAGGCGTTCAAACCGCGATACACTTCGGGAATTTTTACAGGTGAAACATAACCAATCTTTCCGTTTTTAGAAACCATTGCTGACATCATACCAAGAAGATATTCGGACTCATACATTCTACCCATGTATGTTCCCATATTCGGAGCAGTCATATATCCCGAGCAGTTCATAAAATATTTATCAGGATTTGCAAGAGCCATCGCATAAGTCGGTCCCATAAAATTAAAACTGGTTGTAAAAATCAAATTACATCCCTGTTTCAGTAAACTATCTATTGAATTTATTACTGTTACGCTGTCGGCAGTTTCCATAACTTCGACATAAAGCGCATCATTAACGAGCCCTGATTCGAGCAGTGCAATACGAGAAAGTTCGTGTTCATATGTCCATGTATTAAATGGTGTAAGCTTGTTAAGGTATATAAACCCTGCTTTCAGATTTGTCTGAGCTTGCATTAAATTGATATTTAATAATAATATAATATAAGGAAGTATAAATTTTTTCATGATTTTTGGATTTTCATAATTTTGGGGAATTAAAATTTATTTTCAAAGTAATTTTATAGTAAGTTTTCATTCTTCATAATGAAAAAGTAATGAAATCTTAACATTTGGTACCTTGATATTAAAATCTATTATTATTAAATTGGAAACTATAATAGTTTTTTTAGTTTCCTTTTCCTAAAAATACTTTGAAAATATGTGAAACTTTTTGAAACGGAAACCGAATACACTATCATAGTTTCCAATTTTATTTAATTAATCATTACATTTTAAGCCTTAATAATCAGCACAATGGACTTTTTTTCATATTTAGAAAATACTGACAGGAATAAGATATTGGTATTTTGTCATAACAAATTCGTGAATGAAGGATTTTATAAAACTTCAATGGATGAAATTGCTCAGGAACTCGGCGTGAGCAAAAAAACCATTTATAAATATTTTGATTCTAAAGACACTTTAATAAATGATGTTTGCACACTGCGCATCGAGACGATGAAAAAATATATAGATGAGATAATTAATTCCGACGATGACTGCATAGTAAAGTTTGAAAAAATAGGCGACCTTCATGCAAACTTTACAAAAAATTGCGCTGCGTCATACATAAAAGATGTTAAAACTCATGCTCCTCATCTTAATAAGAGATTTGAAGAATTCGGAAAAGAAACTTCCTTCAGGGTTTTCAGCAAACTTTTAAATCAGGGGAAGAAAGAAAAACTTATATCAGAAGATTACCCCAATAATATGGTGATAGAAATTTTCAGCTCTGCAATGCAGAGAGTATGTTCACCTGATTTTTTAATTAACAACGGTTTTACAATGAAAGAAGCGTTTGAATATGTCGTTGACATTATATTCACTGGCTTTCTTACATCAGAAGGAAAAAAACGATTTAAAAATAAATCCAAAAAAGTTTTACAAAACAATTAAAATGAAAAGACTATTAATTGCATTATTTCTTGTCTTGGGTATGTCATTAAGCTCAGGGGAATTTTTGCAGGCGCAAAACGTCAGAGTTCTTGATATTTATGAGGCGGTTTCAATTGCAAAAGAAAATAATCTTTCCATAAAACTTTCAAAGCTTAATGTCCAACAGGCAGAGTATAAAGTGAGTGAGGTTTACAGTGAAAACCTTGTTCCGAATCTGACGCTGACATCAAGATATACAAGAGCGTTCAAAAAACCAAAATTCATTATCTTTGGCGAGAGCTTTGAAGTCGGAACGGATAATTCACTCACAACTGCGCTTCAATTTCAGGAATCACTTCCTATTTTAGGAACTCCCGTGTTTTCAGGAATAAGGATAGCAGAATATTATACAAATTTGCAGGGTGAATTCCTCAATCAAAGCGAAATTGAAGTTAAAAGAAATGTAAAGCAAGCTTTTTATTCTGTGATGCTTGCAAAACAGGTATTGGTTTTGAACAATGAAATTCTTGCAAATGCATTGGAAAACTTCTCAGTGGTTGAAGCCAGATATAGAAATGGTGTAACAACGGAGTTTGATTATCTCAGGGCGAAGGTAAGAGTAGAAAATGTCAGACCGAATGTTTCGCAGTCAGAAAAAAATCTTGTCCTCGCAAAAAATAATCTGTCTAACATAATGGGCATTCCATCAGAACAACAGATTGACGTTGCCGGCGCACTTGTATATGACAGCACGGAAGTATATGGAACAACTCAGACATTAATTAATACCATAAGTGAAAGAAACGTTTTAGTCCGTCAGCTTCAGATAAGTAAAAAAATAAATGAAGAGCTTGTAAATGTAAATGAGGCAAATTATCTGCCGAAGCTTTCAGTTTTCGGAAATTATAATCTTGAAGCAAATGAAAACGATGATAAATCAATAAGTGAATATAAATTTAATAATTCCATTGCTGCAGGGTTGAGCTTAAGCTGGGATTTGAATCTGTTCAGAAATTCTTATAAGGTTCAACAGGCAGAAGTAGAAATCAAAAAGAATGAGATTCAGATAAATGATTTGAAGAGAAATCTCCGATTGCAAACAGAGAACGTGATTGTGCGCCTTGAAGATGCAAGGAATAGAATCAGGTCGCAGTATGCAACCGTTGGTGAAGCAGCCCGAGGACTTGAGCTTGCAAACATAAGCTACAGAAACGGTGTGATTACACAGATTGATGTTCTCGATGCAAACTTAATTTATAGTCAATCAAACCTGGCATATTTAAGCGCAATATATGATTATCTTGTTGCAAGAGCGGATTTGGAGGCACTGCTTGAGAAATAACATGAGAAGTAAAATGAAAAGTAGTATGAAAAATAATAAAATTTTATCTTTTACAAACAATAATATGAGAAAGCATATTTTAATCTTAACATTGGCAGTTTTTTCTTTAGGATTATATTCCTGCGGAGGAAACAGCAATTCTGAAGTAAAGCCTGAAAAAAAATTGACTCTGGTTAAAGTCAAAACTCTTGAGACGCAATACTTTGAAGAAAAATATTCAGTTGTCGGTGTTGTGAAGCCGTTTACTTCTGCAAAGCTGTCTTCTGAAGAGGGAGGTGTAATTACTTACCTTGGAGTTGATAAAGGAAGCAGGGTCGGAAGAGGACAGGTTGTCGTCCGTTTAAACAAGGATACTGATGTTGCTTCTTACGAGCAGTCAAAAGCACAGTATGAGCTTGCAAAGTCAACATTCGAGAGAATCGAGCGGTTATATAATGACAAGATTGCTACCGAGTCGCAATATACGGATGCAAAGCTTCAGCTTGATATTGCTGAGAGAACTCTAAATGTATTCAATGTAAGATTATCAAAGTCATATGTTACTTCACCGATAAGCGGTGTTGTTGATGCAAAATATATGAACATTGGTGAAATGACTGCGCCCGGCGCACCGATTTTGAATATTGTAGACATATCAAGAGTAAAAGTTACAGCAGGAATTCCTGAAAGATATTTGGGTAATATTACAAAAGGTGAGTCGGTAAAAATAACTTTTGACGTATTTCCAAATGAAGAATTCAGCGGAATCATAAATTTTGTATCTCCGGTTCTTAACCAGCTTAACAGAACTTATGAAGTTGAGGTAACGATACAGAATCCACAGGGAAGATTAAAACCTGAAATGTCTGCAAATCTTGCTTTTACTCTTTTGAAAGTTCCTAATGCAATCGTTCTTGAACAGGATTTGATTGTTGATAATGGTGACGAAAAGTTTGTGTTTGTTGTTGAAGGCAATGTTGCAAAGAAAAGAGTTCTGAAAGTCGGCGCTACGAACAATAACATGGCATACATAGAAAGCGGTTTAAATGCAGGAGACAGATTAGTTAATGTAGGATTTCAATATTTAGCTGATAATGATACGGTTGATGTTGCGCAGTAAAATTAATTAACGGAAGTCATTCCCGTGGAAAATGGGAATCTCGTTCTGTTCTAATAAAAAATAAAAGAAAGAGTTTATGAAATTCTTCAAGCTGTTACAGGAAAATAAAACAACGGTTTACATCCTCACAATCCTGATTGTGATAATTGGTATATTTTCTTATGCAGATTTACCAAGAGAATCGGCACCGTCCATCAAAATTCCATTTGTTTTTGTAACAACGGTTTATCCGGGTGTGTCGCCGCAGGATATTGAAAATCTTGTTACGGATAAAATAGAAAAAGAGATTAAGTCAATCAGCGGTGTGAAAAAAATCACATCTGTGTCGAGAGAAAGCTTTTCATCTATTTCGGTTGAGTTCAATCCCGATGTTTTAATTGATGATGCGATACAAAAAGTTCGCGATAAGGTTTCAATTGCAAAATCCGAAATGCCTAAAGACATCGAAGAGCCGAGCATAATGGAGATTAATTTCTCGGAGCTTCCTATGATGTATGTTAACCTTACGGGTAATGTCGGTTTGATTAAGCTGAAAGAAGTCGGTGATAAGCTTCAGGATAATATCGAGCAAATAAATGGTGTGCTTAGCGCAGAAGTAGTCGGTGGTCTTGAAAGGGAAGTACAGATTAATACCGATGCTAACAGATTGAAATATTATAATGTTAGTTTTAATGATTTGGTGAACGTAATTAGTGCTGAGAATTTAAATATTCCGGGCGGTTCTGTTGAAATCGGGCAATCAAGCTTCTTAATCAGAACTCCGGGTGAATACAGAGACCCGACAAAAATTGCAGACCTTGTTGTGAAATCAAAGGAAGGAATGCCGATATATGTCCGTGATGTTGCGCAGGTTGTTTACGGCTCAAAAGAGAGAACAACTTACTCACGCGAAAACGGAAAAGAAAGTGTTACCATAGTTGTAAAGAAAAGAAGCGGTGCTAATATTATTCAGATTGCTGATGCAGTGAAAGAAATTCTTAATACAAATGAAAATAATATTATCCCGCAGGGAATAACTGCAAGCATAACAGGAGATGAATCCGAGCATATTAAAGACACCGTGCATGAGCTTGAGAATGGCATCATTACCGGTGTAATTCTTGTTTGTATAATTTTATTCTTCTTTATGGGATTGAAAAATGCACTTTTGACGGCAACATCGATTCCTCTCTCATTTTTGATTTCGTTTTGTATTCTTAACATGATGGGTATCACATTAAACATCGTTGTGTTGTTTGCTCTTGTGCTTGTGCTTGGTATAATTGTGGATGATGCGATTGTGGTTATTGAGAATGTTTACCGTTTGCAGGAAAAAGAAGGGTATACTCCTCATGATGCGGCAATAGAAGCTCCGCGAGAAGTGGTCTTTCCGGTTACTATTGCTACGCTTACGATTATGGCGTCATTCTTCCCGTTATTATTTTTCCCGGGAATTGTCGGTGAGTTTATGAAATATTTGCCAATTACTTTGATTGTATGTCTTGCATCATCACTTTTTGTTGCGATGGTTATCAGCCCCATTCAGGCATCCATATTTATTAATTATAAACGCGACAAGGAACGTTCTGCAAAGAAAAAATTCCGACCTGTCGGGAAATTCCTTGAATGGTTCGATGAAAGATTCTTCGGTGTAGCTCTTCAAAAATATGAAAAAGTTGTTCGCTGGTCATTGCACCATAGAAAAACTTCCATTGGTGGTGTAATAATGTTATTATTAGTTGTGTTCTTCCTGTATGGCGGTCCTTTCAATACAGGTGTTGAGTTTTTTCCGGCAGTTGAACCAAAACAGGCAAACATAAATATTTCGCTTCCTGCAGGAACAGACATCAAAACCACAAATGATGTAACTAAAGGGATTGAAACTAAGCTTCCGCAGTTTGAAGATATAGAGTATTATGTGGCAAACGTCGGCTCATCTAATAATCCGATGGATTTTAGCGGAAGCGGTATTCCGAATAAAAGCACCATCACGCTTAACTTTTATGATAAACAAAACAGAAGCCAGAGCTCATTTGTAACAATTGATGAAGTCAGAGAGGCTGTTGGCAGAATTCCGGGAGCAGTACTTGAAATAAAAGAACAGCAAGGCGGTCCTCCGACAGGACCTCCTATCAACATTGAAATCGCGGGAGATGATTTTGAACTGCTTGGTGATTTAGCTGACCAGGTAATTCGTGAAATCAGGGATATTCCGGGAGCAGTAGATTTAAAAAGTAACTTTGATAAAGCTGTTCCTGAAATAAAGGTTATGGTTGACAGGGATAAAGCTGCGCTATACGGGTTAAGCACTGCATCAATCGGTATGACAATCAGAACTGCTGTTTATGGAACTGAAGCAAGTAAATATAGAGTCGGTGATGATGAGTATGATATTTCGGTCAGACTGGAAAAGGATCAGAAAAACAATACTGAGGACATTAAAAATCTTTACGTTAGCAATAAAGACGGTGTGAAAATTCCGCTCACGTCTGTTGCAAGGGTTGAATTCTCAGGCGGTATCGGTGCAATCAGCAGAAAAGATTTAAAACGAGTTGTAACAGTTACTGGTAACAATGAGAACAGAAATGCTAATGAAGTAATGCAGGAGATTCAGGCAAAATTAAAAGATTTCAAACTTCCTGACGGGTACACAATCAGTTATACGGGTCAACAGGAAGACCAGCAGGAGTCGTCTGCATTTTTAGGAAAAGCTTTTATGGTTGCGATACTTTTAGTTTACTTCCTTATGGTTGTTGAGTTTAACTCGGTGAGAACTCCATTGATAATTATGTTCACAATTTTGCTTTCATTGATCGGTGTATTGATTGGTTTGATGTTAACACAAACTCCGTTCGGTATAGTTATGACAGGTATCGGTGTAATTTCTCTTGCGGGTATTGTAGTAAGAAATGCAATTGTTCTTCTTGACTTCCAGCATGAGCTTATGAAGCGCGGTTTAAGCAGGGATGAATCTCTTGTTCAGGCAGGTGTTATCAGGTTGCGTCCGATATTCTTGACAGCTGCTGCCACTATACTTGGTATTATTCCTCTTGCAACGGGAGTTGATTTCGACTGGAGAACATTTTCATGGGTAATCGGCGGGGAGAACAGCGCATTCTGGAGACCGATGGGTGTTGCAATTATTTTCGGTCTTGTAGTATCAACATTCTTAACTCTTGTAATTATTCCGACTATTTATGCAGCGGTTGATGATACGTTTGCAAAAATATTTAAAAGAAAACCTAAGCAGATCGATACGGAAGTAGCAACAATCGGTCCGGACGGGATATAATTTTTAACGTTATTCGTAGAGACGCAACATTTTGCGTCTCTACATTTTTGTTACCTCCTTCTTCTTAACATTCCCAATTCACAAACACACAAAATTGTCTTTTGTAAAATAGATTATTCTTCATAGTTTTAATCAGTTAAAGCCAAAACTATGAAAAGAATAATATTTTTACTCGCATATTTAACCCTCTCTTTTCCGTTATTTGCACAAGTTATTCCAAGAACATGGCTCCAGCCAAATAACTTAAAAGCCGAATTCGGGTTGACCGGGATATTCAATCAAGGATTATCACCAAATACTGCGGGTTGTGAGTGGCCTATTGGTTCAGGAAATCATGTATGCTTTACTGCGGGATTAACAATTGCTGCTATGGTCAATGATTCGTTTGCGATGACAGCTGCAAGTTACAGAGGAGAATGGTCGCCGGGATATTATAATAATGGAGTTTATACAACTAACCCGTCTTTTAGATATTATTCTGTTAAAGTGGGAGATAATTGTTCCAATAATCCGGATTATGCCAACTGGGGATTGATGGTTCCTTACGGAGCTCCGTTCAAAGATGTAAATCAAAACGGTGTATATGACTGCGGAATTGACATACCCGGAATGCCAAATGCAAAACAAACCATATTTATTGTTGTATGTGACGGTGATGAATCACAACACAGCATAGGCGAAGGTTTCGGCGGTGGAGTATTAAAGCCGTTATTAAAATCACAGCTTGCAATAACTGCATGGGGTTATGATTATCCATCTGTCAACAATGCGCATTTCATAAAATATGAAATCACAAATAAAAGCAACAGTACGTGGAAGAAAACTTTTCTGGGTTTGTATTCAGACCCTGACATTGGAGATGCAACTGATGACTGGGGAGGATGTTCGCCGGAACTCGATTTGAGTTTTGCTTATAACAAAGACAATAATGACCCTGAATATGGAGTAAATCCTCCTGCATTTGGATTTGCCATTTTAAGGTCGCCATATGTTTTCAGAAACGGATATAATGACACGCTTGGGATGACTTCCTACAATCTTCTTTGGTGCAATGGTTCGGGCGGACCTGACTGCCAGAATATGCCAAATGGAGAACCGCTTGCTGCCTATAGATGCATGCAGGGTTTTAAAAAAGACGGAACACCGGTTTTAAATCCGCTAATAACAATAGGAACGAGAAAAACAAAATTCTGGTATTCAGGCGACCCTGAAACAAACACAGGATGGAATGCTTCTTACGGTTACATTCCTAACTGCGGAGGCGATACTACGATGACGACCATTTCTCATGCCGGCTGTGGAAGCGTTATGATGCTTATGAACACGGGAAGTGATTCGCTCGAGATTATTCCAAATCAAATAATTGAATATACAATTGCGCAGTTTGTTGAACGCGGAACTTCGAATTTGAATTCTGTTACTCTTCTGAAAAACAAAGTGAACAGCTTGAAAGATTTTTATAACTCGATTGCAAACAGCACTTCAATTTCTCATAACAATGAAATTATTATAAAAGATTATAAGCTTTATCAGAATTATCCAAACCCTTTCAACCCGGAGACAAAAATTAAATTCGACATTCCAAAAACATCACAAGTCCAGCTCGAAGTATTCGACATAAGCGGAAAGCTTATTGCAACGCTTGTAAATGAACAGCTTAACTCAGGACAATATACCATTGCATTCGACGCTTCAAAATTATCATCGGGGGTTTATATATACCGAATGAGAGCAGGTGAGGTTGTTTATTCAAATAAAATGCTTTTGTTGAAGTAATTTAAAAGATAAAATTATGAAAAGAATAATTTTAATACTCGCATATTTTATTTTTACTTTTCCTTTAGCGGCACAAATAGTCGTTGTTCAAAGAGTAAATCTGCAGGCAAATAATCTTAACGCAGTATTTCAGAACACCGGAATATTTAATCAAAATACTGCACTGCAAAATCAACCGGGTTGTGAATGGCCAATTGGCTCGGGAAATCATCTTTGCTTCACAACAGGATTGACAATGGCAGCGATGATAAACGATTCTCTTGCATATACATGCGCTTCATACAGAGGAGAATATGCTCCGGGAACGGTGGTTAATGGGGTTTATTATACAAATTCGACTTTCAAAATTTATTCTGTCAAAGCCGGTGATAACTGCTCAAACAATCCTGATTATGCAAATTGGGGTTTAATGGTTCCATATGGTGCGCCATTTAAAGATGTAAATCAAAACGGAACATATGAATGCGGGATTGACATTCCGGGAATGCCTGATGCAAAGCAAACTTTTTTTATGTGTCTTACAGATGCAAACATTTCTCAACACAGTACCGGCGAAGGATTCGGCGGGGGAGTAACCAAACCGTTGTTTAAATCACAAGTTGCAATAACAGGATGGGGATATAATTATGCTACGGTAAATAATGCGCAGTTCATAAAATATGTCATTACTAATAAAAATAATGTCTCATGGAAGAAAACTCATTTAGGATTATTCTCCGACCCTGATATTGGGGATTCAGATGATGATATGCTTGGTTGTTCGCCTGAACTTGATTTAGGATATGCATACAATGCCGATAATCATGATGCTGATTATGGCGCTAATCCTCCTGCGTTTGGATTTGTAATATTAAGGTCGCCGTTTATATGGAGAAACGGAGCTCAGGATACGCTAGGACTAACTTCTTTCATGCCTTTGTTCAGAAATGGAGGGGGTGCGCCTCCTTGTGTGGTTGAAAGTGTTTTATCACCGCAGGCGTATAATTATATGAGAGGATTTAAAAATGATGGAACACCATGGATGGAACACAACTCTACTCCATTAACTCCGACACGTTATTTGTTTCCGGGTGACCCTGAAACTCAAACGGGCTGGACGTACAACAAAGGAATTACAATTGATTGTCAGGGAGGTACTCCGGTTATTTATAATTCGCTTCCAGGATATGACGTAAAAATGATAATGAATACGGGAAGTGATTCATTGGATGTATTGCCTAACCAGAAAATTGAATATACAGTAGCGCAGTTTGTTGAACGCGGAACGTCGAACTTAAATTCTGTAACACTACTAAAAAACCGCGCAGCAAGCTTAAAGACCTTTTACAATCTCGTTGCAGGCAGTGTTTCAATTTCACATAGCAATGAAATTATTATAAAAGATTATAAGCTTTATCAGAATTATCCAAACCCTTTCAACCCGGAGACAAACATTAAATTCGATATTCCAAAAACATCAAATGTCCAGCTTGAAGTATTCGACATAAGCGGAAAGCTTGTTGCAGCACTTGTAAATGAACAACTTAACTCAGGACAATATACAATTAAGTTCGATGCAGGCGGCTTGTCCTCAGGGATTTATGTTTATCGAATGAGAACAGGTGATGTTGTTTATTCAAATAAAATGCTTTTGTTAAAGTAAAAAAGGCAAAAGGCAAAAGGTAAAAGAGAAAAGGGAAAAGGCAAAAATGAAAACGTTATTAATTTTTATATTAGCTATTATATCTTCCAATGCAATGTCACAGACGGTTTATACTTATTATCCGATAAATTTGAATACGGCAGTGAATTTGAATGGAGCGAATCAAAACATTATTATAGGAGATAATGGATTAATATTTATCAAAGATTATAATGGATGGAATCAAGTAAATTCTGGAACAACAGAAAATTTAAATTGGATAAATCGAACAAGGCTTCTTCTAGCAGGTAATAATGGAGTAATTTTAAGAGGTGGGGGAGCTAATTGGGTAAGAATTTATACAAATGGTTTTAATTCAAATCTCAATGGAGTTGAAATTGCTGCATCTTCTTATCCTCTTCCAAATTCAATTAAATTCATTGCTATTGGTGATAACGGAATGATAATAAGTTCTTCAAATCAGGGTGTTAGTTGGTCGCAAATCAACAGCAATACAACAGAAAATCTTAATTCATTTTCTTCGTTAGGTACTAATTCCTTTACAAATCATATCTGGATTGCGGCAAACGGAGGTAACATAATCCGTTCGACAGATGCCGGTTCAACATGGACAAAAATTTATACGGGAAGTAATCACAATTTATATTCAGTTCATTTCAAAGATACTGCAAACGGAATAACGGTTGGTGAACACGGAATCATAAAGCGGAGTTATGACGGAGGGCAAACATGGAGCAACATTCCGTCTCCTGTTACTACTACTTTGAAGTGCATTGCCGGAACTTTAAATTCATCCTTTTTAAAAATTGCGGGAGATAATGGTGTGATTTTAAAATCGACTGATTTCGGAATAACATTTACGAGAGACTCAACGGGATTTAATACAAACCTAAATTCGATTTATAACATAGATACTAATTTGTCGATAGTAACGGGAAATAACGGCAAAGCATATCAAAGGCAGATAGATTCCCTGTATCTGCCCTGGTCAACAATATCGGGAAATAATGTTAGAGTTTATATTTCGAACAGAGGCGTCATAGGTCAAAATACTTTATATCAGAATTCTCCGGGGTTTGAATGGCCGGTTGGCTCAGGAAATCATTTAAACTTTACAAGCGGGATTACAATTGCTGCCAAGTATCTTGGCGCGTTGAGAATGGCTTGTGTATCATTCAAAGGTGAGTATAAACCCGGTTATACAGTTTCAGGAAGCTTTGCAACTGATAACAGATTTAAATTTTACAAAGTAAAAAAATTAGATGTCGCAGGTTCGAGTTATGATTATGACAACTGGAGATTGATGACGCCTTATGGAGCTCCGTTTGTGGATGTGAATCATAACGGAATCTTCAATCCGGGTATTGACAAACCCGGAATTCAAGGGGCGGCTGAAACGGTTTTCATTGCGCTTTCGGATTCAGACCCAACATCGCATACTGTAGGGGAAGGTTTTGGAGGCGGCACACAGCCGCTTTATTGTGATTTGAGGTTAACTTTGTGGACTTATGATTTGCCTCAATTAAGAGACGCTGTATTTATTAAATATAGATTTATAAATAAAAGCAATGTTCAGTGGACTAATGTTCACTTCGGAAATTTCTTTGACCCTGATATTGGTGATGCGACTGATGATTATATAGGATGTGATACAACAAGAAGTTTAGGGTTTGCATATAATGCTGATAATCAGGATCCGGATTATGGGGCTAATCCGCCTGCGTTCGGAAATATGTTTTTAAAAACACCTCAAAGTTTTGGAATGAATTCTTATGCTACGGTTTTTAAATCCTCATCTTCGGGAATGCCTTTCTGTGTATTGGAATCTCATGGTGAGCCAATTCCTACTTATAATTTTATAAGAGGGTATAAAAAAGATAATACACCATGGATGCTTCATCGTTCAAACCCTTTAACACCAATAAGATATTTGTTTTCGGGTGATCCCGAAATGAACTCCGGGTGGACAATGGGAAAGGGTATAACCGTTGATTGCGGAGGAGTTAATCCTGCAATTTTTGATACAATATATGGCGGTGATAAAAGAATGCTTATGAATACAGGTTCAGAAAATTTTTATATGAACCCGAATGATACTGTTGAGATTGTTACCGTGCAGTTTGCGGCGAGAGGAAGCTCGAACCTGAACTCTGTAACGAGATTAAAACAGCTTGCTGATTCCATAAGAACGATTTATGAAAGCGGGTTCTCTGTCGGCATAAATCCGATTTCACAGATTGTCCCAGATAAATTTTCTCTGTATCAGAACTATCCTAACCCTTTTAATCCTATTACGAAAATAAAATTTGATGTTCCGAAAAAATCTTTTGTGATTCTTGAAGTTTTTGATGTAAGCGGAAGATTGATTTCGACTTTGTTGAAAGAAGAAATTTCATCAGGGCAATATGAAGTCCCGTTTGATGCAAATAATCTTTCATCGGGAGTTTATTTTTATAGATTGAGAACAGATGCAGTTATGATTTCAAAGAAGATGCTTCTTCTTAAGTAAGAGGTGAGAGGCAAAAGGTGAGAAGTGAGAGGTGAAGGTAAAAAAAGCAAAAAAGTATAAGGACTGGGATTCCCGCTTTCGCGGGAATGACTTCCTGCATAAAATTATAATTAACCCTCAAATTTGTGAAAAAAGATAGATTTTTAAGTTTTGTTATGGCATATCCATCGGATTATGTTCATTTAAAATAAAAAAGTTAACGCCACCCCGCCGGGTTGATTAATTTCCAAAACTACCAAATTTTGTTGCCATTCAGGAATTTTTGCTGATTTTTAACCTCAAATTCCATTGAAAATTATAATAAAAATCGATATTTTTAGGATTGTTTAAAATAAGGCAAACCTATGTCAGAATCATCATTAAAAGCCGTTAAAAGAACAACCGGCAAGCAATCACTTATCACGGATATCAAGAAATCAGGAATGATTCCGGGAGTTTTTTATGGTCATGGAGTTAAAGAAAATCTCAATATCGCTGCAAAAGAACTCGACCTTAAGCCATTCATCTATACATCTGAATCTCACGTAATAGATTTAGCAATCGAAGGTGATAACACTAAATATAGCTGCATCATAAAAGATGTTCAGTTTGACCCTGTAAAATATAAACCTATACATTTTGATTTAATTGCGCTCAGCGATGAAAATACAATCGACCTTGAAATTCCCGTTCACCTTGTCGGAACTCCGACCGGTGTAAGAGACGAAGGCGGTTTATTACAACATTTTATTCATAAATTGGAAATTCAGTGTTTGCCAAAACACATTCCTTCGAATATCGAATTGAATGTAGAAGGACTGCATATGAATGAATCGATTAAAGTTGGCGACATTAAGCTTGAGAACATAAAAATCTTGAATGATGAAAATGCTTCTGTTGTTGGCGTTGTTCCACCGCAAGTTCAGAAGGAAGAAACTCCTGCTGAAGGTTTAGCAACTGATGAAACCAAAGAACCTGAAGTAGTAGCAAAAGGCAAAAAAGACAAAGAAGAATAATTTTATTTCATTTAGTTCAATATTTTAGTGCAAAGTTCTTTAAGATTTGAATAAATGAAACTGATAGTCGGTCTTGGAAATCCCGGTAATAAATACGCGCTCAACCGTCATAATATTGGGTTTATATTGGTTGATTATATTGCTGATGTGGAAAACTTAAGCTTCAAACCGGGAAAAGGCGAGTATTATTTTGCCGAAGGAAATAATTTTTACTTACTAAAGCCAACGTCATTCATGAATAACAGCGGGATTCCTGTTAGCGAGTTCATGGAGGCGTTTGAAATAAAACCGGAAGATGTTCTGATTGTTCTTGATGATTTTCAACTGCCTCTTGGCACGATTAGAGTAAGACCATCCGGCAGTGACGGTGGACAGAATGGACTGGCTGACATAATTTACCGCCTGAATACAGATGAGATTCCAAGAATGAGGATTGGGATAGGTGAAGACAAACCGCCGGTGAAAGATGATTTTGTAAATTTTGTTCTTGAAAACTTCTCAAAAGAAGAAATAGAAGTCATAAAAAAACTACTTCCCACATATAAAGATTGTATCTTTTCGTTTATCAACGACGGTGTTTTAAAAACAATGAATTTATTTAATAAAAATTTTTTAATTGATTAATCAAATGATTTTTCTCTGCTTCATTTTGAAGGAAGCAAAGAAAAATTATTAACATTAATAGAAAAAATGAAAAAAATACTCGGACTGCTTTTTTTCTTGTTGATTCCGGCAGCTTCATTCGCCAGCGAAGCTGACCTTGTAATTCCGGAATTAACTGCTGACCAGAACCAGTTATTGTATTACGGTATCGTAATATGTATTCTTGGTTTACTTTTTGGTCTCTACCAATTTTTTCAGGTTAAAAAACTTCCTGCGCACAAATCAATGCTTGACGTTGCGCAGATAATTTTTGAAACCTGTAAAACCTATCTTATTCAGCAGGGTAAATTCCTTATAATCCTGTTTGTTTTCATCGGAATATGTATCGGATTTTATTTCGGTTACCTTTCAGGACAATCTGTAGGCGGTGTTGCATTAATCCTGATGTGGACGGTTATCGGTATTCTCGGTTCTTACGGAGTTGCCTGGTTTGGAATCAGAATGAACACTCTTGCAAACAGCCGTATGGCATTTGCATCGCTTCAAAAAAATCCTATTAAGCTTCTGAACATTCCGCTTAATGCAGGTATGAGCATCGGAGTTCTTTTGATTTGCGTTGAGCTTATCATGATGATTATAATCTTCTTGTTTGTTCCTCGTGAGTTTGCAGGAGCAAGCTTCATAGGTTTTGCAATCGGTGAGTCTCTTGGCGCATCAGCGCTCAGAATTGCGGGCGGTATCTTCACAAAGATTGCAGATATCGGTTCTGACCTTATGAAAGTTGTTTTCAAGATTAAAGAAGATGACCCGAGAAACCCTGGTGTTATCGCTGACTGTACAGGTGATAATGCAGGTGACAGCGTTGGTCCGACTGCAGACGGTTTTGAAACTTACGGTGTAACGGGTGTTGCTCTTATTAGCTTTATAGTGCTTGCGGTTGCAGGAGTTGAACTTCAGGCAACGTTGCTTGTGTGGATTTTTGTTATGCGTATCCTCATGATTTTAACTTCCATCGGTGCTTATTACATAAATAAAGTTATTTCAAATGCAAGATTTTCAGGTAAAGAAACTATTGATTTTGAAAAGCCGTTGACTTCACTTGTATGGATTACGTCTATCCTTTCAATAATAGTTACATTCATCGCAAGTTATTTATTAATCGGCGACCAGCCAAATGATTTGTGGATAACGTTATCGGTAATTATAAGCTGCGGAACATTAGGCGCGGCGCTTATTCCCGAATTTACAAAAATATTTACATCACCTAAATCAAAGCACGTTAATGAAGTTGTTACAGCATCAAAAGAAGGCGGCGCTTCATTGACCATTCTTTCAGGTCTTGTTGCAGGTAATTTCAGTGCTTTCTGGCAGGGAATGGTGTTTTTTGTTCTGATGTTCGTTGCTTATGTAGCTTCAAACGGAATTAATATTGCGGGAAGTGAAATTATGATTTATCCTGCAATCTTCTCATTCGGTCTTGTTGCATTTGGTATGCTTGGAATGGGACCTGTAACGATTGCTGTCGATAGCTATGGTCCTGTAACTGATAATGCTCAGTCAATTTATGAGCTTTCACTTATAGAAGAAAACAAAGAAGAGAACGAAAGACAAATTCAGAATGAGTTTGGTTTCAAACCTGACTGGGAAAGGGCTAAGCTTTATCTCGAAGAAAACGATGGCGCAGGGAATACATTCAAGGCAACTGCAAAACCGGTGCTTATCGGAACTGCGGTTGTAGGCGCTACAACAATGATATTTTCATTGATTCTTGTTCTTCAAAATGTCCTTGGCGTTCAGCCGGAATCTATATTAAACTTACTTAATCCATATTCCATTTTAGGATTCCTTTGCGGAGGCGCAGTGATTTATTGGTTCACAGGTGCTTCTACACAGGCAGTAACTACAGGCGCATACAGCGCAGTTGAGTATATCAAGAGGAATATTAACCTCGATGAGAATGCTTCATTGAGCGCTTCAACCGAGAAATCAAAACAGGTTGTTCAGATTTGTACAGAGTATGCGCAAAAAGGTATGTATAATATTTTCATAGCAGTTTTCTCTTTTGCTCTTGCATTCGCTTTCATGTCTTCTCCTGGATTTGATGCTGCTGCTCCTGCATTCTTCGTAAGCTACTTATTGTCTATTGCATTCTTCGGTTTGTTTCAGGCAATCTTTATGGCAAACGCAGGCGGTGCATGGGATAATGCAAAGAAAGTTGTTGAAGTTGACTTGAGAGAAAAAGGAACTCCATTACACGATGCTACCGTTATCGGTGATACAGTCGGTGACCCGTTCAAAGATACTTCATCTGTTGCGTTGAACCCGATTATTAAGTTCACGACATTGTTCGGACTTCTTGCGATGGAAATTGCAATTGTTCCTGACTTCCAGGCGGCGGCTCCTTATGTTGGAGTGGTATTCTTGCTTGTAGCTCTATACTTTGTATGGAGGTCATTCTTTAAAATGAGAATTGTAAAGGCAGTGTAAGGTTATAAGGTATTTAACAAAATTAAAGCCCGTTTTGAGAAATCAAAACGGGCTTTTTTGTTTTAGTTACTAATGTTTGTCATTCCCGCGCAGGCGGGAATCTAGGCAAAGATGATATGAGAAATAAAAATGTTATTATGCAAACGAGACGAGAAAGTATTATTTCTCATAAAAATTCTTGATGGACTAAAATAAATCTTTTGAATCTTTATTCTTTGGATTCCCGCCTACGCGGGAATGACAAAATTGCAATTTTATAATCAGTGTAAAAAAGCAGTATCACCCTAACTCAAACGTAGTTACTCCGAAAATTTTGCCGGTTTCCTGATTTAAAAAACCATTCTTATACATTCGTGCTGTTTCAAAGACATATTTGCGGACATATTTTTTTGCAAGCTCTAATCCCATTTTATTTGCTTCGGGAACATCGAGATAAACGGTATTTCCCGTCGCATAGTCTGCGAGTGCCAGATAAATTTTTTCTGCAATAACGAAATCATCGGCAAACAACGGACCGATTTTGAATCCGTTGCGGCAGTGGCGAATTAATCCGTAACCAACGACTTTATCATTTTTGTCTTTGCGCATAATTCCGCACGCATAAGTTCCTTCCATGTTCAACCAGCAGTTTAAAAAAGTTTTACGATTATATTTCACAATGTGATTATCGTATTCAAAAATTTTTTCAAATGGAATATTTTTTATATCAAGTATTTCGCTTTCGCGTGCACCTCTTACATCTTGTTCTTCGAAACGAAACTGGTTAAATGCTTTTACGTAGCCATGGCTTTCATAGCTTGCTTGCTGTGCAACCACACCGTCCAACCCCGAGCAGATATCTTTCAGATAATCAGAAGCGACCTGCCAGATTTTATGACCATAACCGTGACCTCTGAATTCGTTTTTGACAATATAAAAACCAATAAAACCGAACTCATTTCCATATTTTACAGCAGAAATCGTTGAAATCGGCTCACCGTCAAGTTCACCGATAAAAAATCCATTCGGGTCGGTCTGATAAAAGCAATCAGCATCTTTCAAGCCGGGATTCCATCCTTCCTGAGCAGCCCATTCTATTGCAATGTCAAGGTCTTTACGTGTCATATTTCTGATTACATAATCCTGCATTTTGAATTTAATTAGATTAATAAATAATATAGCTTGAAACTATATTATTATACAAAATTCAAATTTTATTTAAAATTAACTTTTGTTAATGGAGCTTCTTCGTTCTTTTTTAAATGATGAATTGGGATTTAATAATGTTGATGACAAAATCGGACAATTCAAACAATATGAAAAATTAGTTTTTGAGTGGAATGATAAAATAAATCTTGTAAGCAGAAAAACGGAATCTATTGAAAAATACATTATCGGTTCGATTTATTTTCTTAAAGATTATCCATTGAAAGGTAATGAAAAAATTGTCGATGTCGGCACAGGCGGGGGACTACCGGGAATTCCTTTGAAACTATTATATCCTGAATTGGATTTATTGCTTATAGATTCCATTGCAAAGAAAATTAATGCTGTGAGGGACATGATAAATCGTCTCAGTTTGACTAAAATTGATGCAATAACAGGACGTGCTGAAGATTTTGCAGATTTTCTGAAGTACGAGGGAAAATTCGATTATGTGACTGCAAAAGCGGTGACAACTCTGGCGAATTTATATAAATTTTCGCACAAATTTTTGAAACTTTCGGGTAAATTTTTGTGTCTAAAAGGTGGCGATTTAGCTGAAGAGCTGAACGAGCTTTCAAAAAAATATCCTGAAGTTCAACATAAAATAATTGATTTTTCTTTTCCTGAAAAATACGGTTTAATTGAAAAAAAACTTGTAATTTTACAAAAAGACTGATGATAAAATTTTACTTGTTTTGTTTAATTCTAATTCCGCAATTAGTTTTTTCGCAAACATACCAGCTTACAGGCAAAGTCTTCGATAATAATTATAATGCTTCTTTAGCTTTTGTTACACTCAAAGTTGATGGATCTAATTTTGTTACTACTTCAGATGAAGAAGGAAAATACAAGTTTGTTTTGCCTCCGGGTTATTATAAAATATTTGTGTCGCACATAGGATATTTTACGGATTCAATTTATGTTAATCTTGAAGAAAGTGATGCTGAGAGAGACATTTATCTGCGTCAATCTGAAATTTTAACTGAAGAAATAGTCGTTAGCGGTGAAGACCCCGCCTATGAAATTATACGAAACGCAATCAGGTATAAAAATCAATTTAATAAAAATCTGAAAGAATATAATTATAATGCTTATTCCAAGCTGGTGCTTTGGTCGAACCAAATGTCGGTTAAAGATACATTAATTCAAAATAAAGACACCAGCAAAAACGGTTTAGGCATTGTCGCAATTCTTGAATCCGAAACGGAAGGATTTTTTAAAAAACCTGATTTATATAAAGAAGTTATTAAGGCAAAAAAAGAAACTGCGAACACAAGACAGGGAGTAGCACTGCCGTTCATAGTAAATTTTTATGAGAATACTATTGATTTAGAGCAGGTGAAAGTCCCGGGACCTCTGAGCGATGATGCATTTGATAATTATGACTACAGATTGCTCGGAACGACATTTATGGATTCGCTCCCGATTTTTAAAATTGAAATGAAAAATAATTCCGAGGTTGTGCCGCAATTTTACGGAACATTATACATAGCTGACAGCATTTTTTCCTTAATGAAAATAGATTTGAACGTTAACAATGCTGCCAAGCTCAGATTTTTTGATGCAATAAATTTTAAGCAAAAATTTTCACAGTTTAAAGATGCAAATAATAATGTTTACTGGCTTCCCACAGATAACCAGATTTACGGAAACGGTTCTTTGGCAGGTGTTGTGAAATTGAAAGCAGAAGTATTTTCTGTCGTAACGGATTATACGATTAATGTTCCTGCGCCTCCCGGAACTTTTGATAAGTATATCATTAAAGTTCTTCCTGATGCTAAGAAAGATTCTGCTTACTGGAGAGAAAACCAGATAATTGCCAATACACCTGAAGAAAATTATGCATATAAGGAAATAGAAAGAAATGAAAGAATGAAAGCAGGGCAAATCAATATAAGTCCGCTTTCGCTTACATATGGAAAATATATTTCAAGCGTTCCTATAAATTACTTCCATTTTAACCGTGTTGAAGGAACTTATCTTGGATTAAACGCGAATTATACTTCGGAAAAATTCAGAACATTTGTAAATGGAGAATTTGGTTATGGCTTATCGGATAAAAAAACAAAATACAGTTTGTCTTTCACAAACAGATTTCTTGCTGATAAATCACTTGTGCTTAACATAAGTTTATTCAGGGAGCTTGAACCTTTGAATTTTAATGTTGGCTCTATGGCAAGATTTTATAACTCATTCAGGGCTTTAATTGATAAGAAAGATGAATATGATTATTATTATGCATCGGGCTACCGTGTATCATTGAATGCCTCAACAATTCCACAACTAAGATTGGGTATAAGCTATCATCAGGAAAAGCAAACTTCAGCTTTTACAAATACTGATTATAGTTTCAGAAAGAGAGATGAAATTTCAAGAGCAAACCCGCCTATTAATGATGCATTTTTAAGAGCAGTAGGATTTTCACTGAGAATAGACCCGAATGAATATAAATATATTGACTGGGGGGATGACAACGAGTCGAGAATAAGGATGACGGATTTCCCAACACTACAATTTTCATATGAAAACTCATCGAAGAAACTTCAAAGCACTTATGATTTCAGAAAGTATTCTTTGCTTCTGCAGGGCAGGAATCAATTGACTTATTTTTTAAATATGACATACAAAGCCGGAATTACACACATGAGCGGAACAGTGCCATATCAAAGTCTTGCATATTTTAATGCAAACCCGGGCGGCATAAATGCGGCACTTAATTTTAAAGCTATGGACTATCAGGAATTTCTTGGGGACAGATTATATTACATTAATTTTGAAAATAATTTCGGTAAATTTTTCTGGGGGAATGTTCCGGTATTAAATAATCTAAATTTTATCGCTTTTTATAATGCAGGAAAGTCTGAAATCCGAAAGTCAAACTATGACCTTTCCATTTATAAAGGATTTTCAGCAACTGACGGTATATATCAGGAGGCGGGTGTTGGAGTAGGTGGCATTTTGGGCTTATTCCGGCTCGATTTTGCATGGAGATTAAATAATTTTAAAAAGGGTGAAAATTTCAGAATAGTGTTCTCATCTGATAATTTTTAGGATAATTTTTAAGTTTTTCGCTCATAAAAGCTAAATAACAAAGTTGATTTCTCATCATAATTTAAGTAATTTTTTGAAAAACAAAGGGTTTGTATTGAAGGGATTCTTTTACAGTTTAAGTTTTATTATTGTCTGTTTTTTATATCAGAGCGTTTCAGCTTCTGAATTAAATTGGAGAAAAGGCGATGAAGATAAGCTAAAGGATGAACGTCTTAAGAGCAGTATGTGCAAACAGACTTTCAAAGACATAGGTAAAGGTCTTATTGATAACAATGTTAGCTTAATCAGTATTTATTTCAATGAAGATGTATATTTAAATGTAATCGGATCGGATAAAGGATACTATAGCTCATCGCAAGCAGAACTCATTATTACGGATTTTTTTAATTTTTTTCGTATTTATTCATTCAAATATAAGCGTTCACACAGAAAAAATAATTTTGCATATGCAACAGGTGTTTATAAATACAACAAAGGAAGCGGAACAGTCGAGCTTGGAGTCACGATTTCACTGAAATATAATAATAATAAGTGGTATATATACCAATTAAACATTAATTAAAATAAAAAATATTTTATCAAATATTTTTGATAAGCGGTTAAAAGTTCTTATTTTAATCGCTTTTTTCATTATAGGTTGGATTCTGGCAATCAATATAATAACATCGGTTATTATCAATAAATCAGAATCCGGGTGGAATGATATTTCCTCGGAAAAAAATAATAAAAATATTTCGGATGTAAAGAATATTTTTAATGATTATAAAAATGAAATCGGAGATTTATCAAACCGCATCGTAAAAGACTCAATTGTTATTAACAATCTTCTCGAAAATAATTTCCGAAAAACTTTTGAATATTTAATAGACCTGAATCTTAACTCCGGTTATCAGGTTGAGATTTACAACACAAAGCTTGAGCTTTTTGCATTTAAAGGCAGACAATTGCAGCCGGAATATTTCCTTTTACAAAAAACTCTTGCAGGCGGAAAGTTTTCTGTTTTAAAGAACGTCGGATTTTATACTTATTACATTATTTATGCTCCCATAACAGTACCCGGCGGAAAAGTAATAGGTGTCTGCCTCACCTCTGAATTAATCGACATAAAATTTCAGTTAAAGAATCAGTTTTTTCCTGACTTCGGGTTGACTCAGGAAATAAGCGAAAACATGAATGTGAGTGCAGACTTAATTACTGCAAATTCGATATCCGGAAAAATTGAATATGATTCCATTAAATATTCGGGATATATACCGGTTGATATTATTGGTTTAAATGACGTTCAAATCGGAAAGTTGTTCATAAGCAGTTTCGAGAAAGAGCAATACGTGCAAAATATAACTGAATTTAAAAACAAATATGTTTCCGTTCTCGCGTTTTTTCTCGCGTTTATTGTAATTACAATAACAATTCTGCTTTTAAACAAAATTCAAAACAAGAGTATTCAAATTTTTATTTTTGCTCTTGTTATGATTTTAATAAGATATTTTTTGCTGTGGATGGGATTCCCATCTAAGTCATTTGACAGCGATATTTTCTCACCGTCGTTTTACGCTTCACCGTTCGGGTTTGGAATTCTAAAGTCAATAGGAGCATTATTTTTAACGTCAATTTGTCTTCTGATTATATGTGCATATTCGGTTATAATTCAATATAGATATAAAGTCGCCGAACCGATAATAGAGGAACAAAGGATTTGGTTCAGAAATGTTAAGATAGCTGTTTATCTTGCAGGATTTTTCTTTGTTCTTGAAGCATTAGGGCTGATAATAAAAGTTATAATTTCCGATTCCAATCTTAATTTTTTTGACAGGTCTCAAATAATTCCCGATAAAGAGCTTTTTTTGGTGCAGTTATCCATTCTATTTATTTCATTTTCATTGATAACTTTTCTTGTTCAGATTGCATTTGCATTCAGGAATATAGTATTGTTCTCGGATAAAGAATTTTTTAAAAGATACAATATCATCACATTTTTAATTGTATTTTTAATTGTAAACCAGCTAATCGAATGGTTTATCCCTTCTTTTGACCTGGAGTATTATCAGCGCATATTTTTAATTGTTTCAATATTTCTTTTTGTGTTCTACATAAAGAAAAATTTATTATTAAAGCCGGATTACAGAGTCTTAAATCTTAAAACCTTTTCCATTTTTATTCTCATATGCATAGTCATAGTTCCGTTTATTATAATAACGAAGATAACTTCGCAAGAAACAAGATATGTTGAAATTATAGCGCAAAAATTAGCTGAAGATGAAGATGAAAGAATTAATTTTACTATATCAAATGAATTAATGAATCTTTCTTCGCTTACAAGGTTTGAAAATGATTTGAATGATAAAAATCTTCTGCCAAAACTTGCATTTTACTTGTGGGCGGAAAGCAAGCTCAATTCCGAAGATTTTAATTCTGCTGTAGTAATTCTCGATACAAACAGAAAAATATTAAGCGATTTTAATATCAACGATGCAAAGCTTAACACGAATGATATTATCACATTCCTTAATAAGAATTTTTTTGAAAAGGGATATAACATCTCCCTTCAGCAGATATATAAAAATCTTGATACGCTTGAAATTTCGGATACGGCAAATATTATAGATGAAATGGGTTTAAGTGATGAAACACTTGTTCTTGATTCGCTTAACGAAGAGCAATCACCGGTCATAATAGAGAATATAGCGATACTCAAAAATCCGGAAGAAAAATTTTATGTCGGCATTGCTCCGATTGAAAAACAGGATTTAAAAGGAACGCCATTCGCCCGTATTCTCGGGTATTTGGTTATCACGATTCATTCAGAATCGAGGAATTTTCTTCTGCAGACATCAGCCGAATTATTTAAGAATTATAATCGAAGCAACATACTTAATAAATTAATTTCCGACCCTGTCTTAACTGAATATGTGAACGGTGAAATTATAAGCTCAACTGATCCTGATGTCTCAAAATCAACAGTCAATTCACTCAGCATTTTTAAGGAATATCTTAAAAATTCAGAAACAAAATCTGTGTGGAGGATGGAGACGATAAACGATGAAAAATATAGAACTTTTTATATACTTTCGAGCAATTTTGAAAATGTGAGCGAGAATGAAAACACAAACGGCAATGGTGAAAAAGTTTATTCTGTCAGCATCAAACGTGATGACTTCAAAGTCATAACGTTTTTTTATCTGAAGTTTATTTTATTTACGCTTATAATATTTCTGGCTCTGTATTTTATTTTAGCAATATATTATTTGTTAAAAAATAAATCGTTCCGGCTTAACTTCAGAGAAAAATTATTTGTTTCATTTCTGATTGTATCGGTAATTCCGATTGTTTTTCTTGCGATTTATACAAGGTCGTTTATCATCGACAAAAACGATGTTGACCAGAAAAATCAGATTGTATCAGATTTGAATCTGCTTAATGAGAGCTTGAAAGGAATTAATTTTACATTAAGTTTTATTTCAAACCAGGACAGCTTAAAAACAATTCAGAAGGAATTTATTAACCGGAATATTTCACAGTTCGATAAAAATTTTAATTTATATTTAAAGAACCGCCTTGTAAGCACAACAAATGAAGAGCTTTATAAGTCAGATTTGCTTGACACGCGTGTAAGCGCTGAAGCAGCATATAACCTTATTTATCTCAAAAAGGATTTATTTCTTGATAATCAGGATATCGGAAGGTTCTCGTATCTTGTGGGTTATAAACCGTTACGGGATGCGCGAAATAACCTTGTTGGAATAATTTCATCACAGCTTGTTTACAGGCAGAATGAAATCAACGAGGAGCTGACAGAAACACTGACGTTTATCTTTGGGATTTACTTTATTGTAATTATAATTTTGCTAATTGTCGTCAGCTTCTTAACCGAAAAAATTTCTTCGCCGATTCTTGCATTAAGGAATGCAACAGAAAAGGTTTCCAAAGGAGATATTAACGTTGCAATAGACATTAACCGAAACGATGAGCTGGGGGATTTAGTGAGGTCATTTAATATAATGACAGTTGAGCTTGAAAAATCGAGAGCTGAGCTGAAAAAAGCAGAAAGGGAAGAAGCGTGGCGTGACATTGCGCGAAGAGTTGCGCATGAAATTAAAAACCCGCTTACGCCAATGAAGCTGTCGATACAGTATCTTGCGGAAATTTATAAATCTGGCGACCAAAAAACTTTTCATGAGGTTCTATATAAGACCAAGAAAATGATTTCCAATGAAATTGATAAGCTTAACAGGATTGCAACCGAGTTTTCATATTTTGCAAAGCTTCCGAAGCGAAACTATGAGCCGCTTTATGCAAATGAAGTTCTTGAAGATGTAATTTCTTTATATTCAAACCATCCGAACATAAAATTCAAAATCGAACTGAATGACAGCGACACAAAAATTGTTGCAGACAAGCAGGAGCTGAACAGAATTTTTCAGAACCTGATTAAAAATTCAATTCAGGCAATAATTAAGAAGGGTGTAATCGAAATAAATTCGGTCAGAATCGACGGAAAATTCAAAATTGAAATTGCCGATGACGGTATCGGGATGGATAAAGATACTCAAAAGAAGCTTTTTGAGCCGAATTTTTCAACGAAATCATCGGGAATGGGGCTTGGACTTGCAATAACTAAAAAATCACTCGATGACATGAAAGCGAAAATAAAATTTGAATCGAAATTAGGCGAAGGAACTAAAGTGATTCTTGAATTTAAGACATATAAGAATTGAAAAGAACAATTCTTAAAATAATTTTTTTTGTATTTCTCATCAAGGTTTGCGGATGCGCAAATCAGGACCCTCCTCCAGGCGGTCCCGATGATAAATCGCCTCCGGTTGTATTAAAAATCTATCCTGCAAATGAAACGCTGAACTTCAAAGACAATAAAATCACCATTGAGTTTGATGAATATATCGAACGTCGGAGTTTTATGGACGCCTTTTTTATTACACCAAAACCGGATTCGGAAATTAAATTTAACTTCGGCGGAAAAGATGTTGAGATAGAATTTCCCGGCGGATTCAAACCGAACACGACGTATAATGTAACTATCACGAAGGATTTAAGAGATGTTCGTGGAAATAATTCTCTCAATGAACCTATAGTAATTGCTTTTTCAACTGGCAGCCGTATCGACAAGGGAAGTATTTCAGGCAGGGTTTCTCCGCCTTCAAACGATGTTGTTTCTATATTTTGTTATAATTTAAGAACTCATAATCCGGATTCTCTTGACCCTTCGAAAGTAACGCCTGATTACATAAGCCAAACAGGCAAAGAGGGAACTTATATCTTTTCTAATCTTCCATCCTCTGAATTCAGATTTTTTGCGATAATCGATAAAGACCGTAACAGCTTATATGATAAAGATTTTGAAAAAATTGCGGTAACATATCAGGATTTTATTATATCGGATTCTTCGAAAGTTGATGGAGCAAATTTTTTGATAGAAGATTTATCGCCGGTCATAGGGTCGAGAGAATTTTTAGAGCTGCTCAAGCCGGATTCCGCTCAAAGAGTTTTTTCTTCAATTCAAAACAATCAGGAAAATATTGCAAACGTTGAAAACTTTTATTTTTATTTCAGGAATAATACGCTTACAAGATTTGATATTGCCGATAAATTAACGTTAAAGGACACGGCAGGTAACACTATAAGAATAATTTATAACTGGTATTCCGATACATTGCTTCAGATTATTCCAGCCGAACCGCTGCGGTTCAATACCATATATAGGTTTAATGCAGTTTTAGGGACATATAACTATACTTTGAATTTTAAAACTGCAAGCGAATCCAGAACAGGTAAAATTTTAGGAACAATTAATTCCAAACAAGAGATTGCTTCAAATGTTATTTTGAATCTTATTGAAAGTTCTTCAAGGATTTTAATTTTCAAACAAAGTAAACCCCCTGACCAGAAACAATTTGAGTTCAGAGCAATTCCTGTCGGAGAATACAGATTATTTGCATTTATTGATACGGATAACGATGACAGGTTTAATTACGGCTCCGCTTTTCCGTTTGCACCGAGTGAAAGATTTGTTTATTATGAACCACTGCTTAGCGTGAAGCCAAACTGGACTATTGATAATGTTTTTGTAAACTTCTGACAGGTTACTTTCTGACGATGTTTTGTTTAAGGCGGAAGGATAATTTGAAGAAAATAAGCTCAGGATTTATGTTAAGGTCGATGTCTCTGAAAGTATCTTCAATCTCAGAAATAACTTTGAAAAAATTCGTTTTAAAATTTTCATTGAATTTTTTCAGACGGTCAAGCTTATCATGATTCAAAATCATTTTTTCGTTGCCCGCATTTAAAAGCGCCAAATCCCTGAACCAGTAAATCAAAAAAAGCAGAAACTGTTTCATCTTTTCCTTTTCTTTTCCATCGTTTATGTTATCGATTACATTTCCCAAGCTCAAATATTTGTTAGAGAGAAGAAACATAAGATAATCCAGAACTTTATCTTTAACCTCAAGGAAGTATCCCGATAAGATTTTGTTGCAATTATAAATGCTTCCGCCGGAAAGCTCTGCATACATATCAAGGTCTTTTTCCGATAAAGAGGAGTCTTTTGAGCGTATATATTTTTTTATTTCGTCAAGAGAAAGATCATCGAACTGAATTTTCTGACATCTTCCGATAATGGTCGGCAGCAGAGAATTCAATCTTGATGTTGTGAGAATTAATATCGAATTTTTCGGAGGCTCCTCAAGAATTTTAAGTAATGCGTTTGCAGATTGCGGATTCATCATATCCGCATCAGAAATTATGTAAACTTTCTTTTTATTTCCTTCACTAAGATAAATCGAGTTTTTTATGTCACGAATGCTGTTTATGCGAATAAAATTTGCCTTCGGAATTCTTATTTTATGATAAATATCTTCGATTTTATTGTTTATTTCTTCACGTAGAGTCTCATAATCTTCCTGCTTTAAATCATTAACAGAATCATCATCATCCGTATCCTTCCCTCCTGTGGGAAGAGGCATTATGAATTTGACGAAAGGGGAGTTGAAGTTATTAATTTGAACACAGCTTTTACATTTGTCGCATGCTTCACCGTTGACAGGTGTTTCGCAGTTTAGCATTTTAGCAAATTCAAGAGCAACAGCATCTTTTCCTACGCCTTCTTTGCCGTAAAAAATATATGAATGAGCAATTTTTTCGCTTTTAAAAACTGTATTTACGATTTTCTTAACTCGTTCCTGTCCTATTATTCTATTCCACATTTAAATGAAATTTTAAAATGTATTTCCGATACCAAATTGAATCGCATATTTATCATTCCAATTAGCCCCGGATTGAAACAGCCATTTTGTTACTCCAACAGGACCCGGATTCGGGTCATAAAGCTTTAACCCTAAATCTAACCTTATCGCTCCTATTACAGTATAATACCGGATTCCCGGACCGATAGATATTGCGATTTGATTCATTCTAAAATCTTTGATGCCTTCCCAGACGTTTCCGTAATCAACAAAAGCTACAAATCCTAAATCTTTCAATAAAAAATTTTTAGAATCAAGAAATGGTCTTCCTCTGTATTCTATGCTTCCTTCAATAATGAAATTTCCGCCGACTTCCTGATTGGGAACGAACCCGAGCTGGTGAGAGCGCCATCCGCGGTTACTCGAAGCTCCGCCTTCTGTAAATTTGAAATCTGTCGGAAGAGCATCAGTACGTATTTCAACATCATTTTCGACAAAAATATTATTGTCGGAATATTCATATAGAATACCTGTCATAAATTTTGTAGCCAGTACAGATTCAAGAGGGTCTTTCGATAAACTCATAAAAAATTTATTGATAGTGAGAAACTTCAAATATTTAAATGTATGCGTGTTAAAAATTTTTTCAATCAGTCCGCCTATTAGTCCGCTTTCCTGAATATTATTCGTCTGATAAAAACCGCTTGTCGGATATAGTAAATTATCAAGACCATTATGAACAGCAGTTAAGCTTATTCTTGATGAAAAGACATTTACACTAAATGCCCGAAGGGTATCTGTACCGTCGGTTATATCATATTTAGTCGCAAAATTAGTATTTATAAGCTGCCATTCACCTACTAACTTATTTACATATGTAAAAGCCGGCAGGTCATACGAAACACCGTTTGAATTTTTAATCTCAACTACTTTGAAGGTATCGACAGTATAAAAATTAACCTCTGCGCTTATATTCCCGTTTATGTTCTCGTTGTTAAATAGATACGGCTGGTTTACAGTAGCCAGCCCTCCAATTAAATTATCTTCAAGAGTGTGAACTAAACCTCTGACTCTTCCCGTGAACACTCTTCCTCCGCCAAAAAAATACCTATCGGTGAAATTAACACCCAGACCACCGTAAAATTTCTGACGAATGAAATCTCCTATTATTTCAGGAGCAACTTCATATTTATTTCTTAAGATTAATGTGACTTTGTAGTTAATGCGATTATTGGAGTAATCAATGCCTGCAGTATCAAAAGCGCTGCTTTCGAGAAGTGAAACAGATGCAATTTTATTTTCAGTCTTTGCTAACTTTTCCTTACTGAAAAGTTCTCCTTCCTTATATTGCAAATCCCTGTAGAAGTCATTTACATCAATGTCATAAATATTATTTTTTATCGTTATGGTTGTCTTTCCGAAATAATAAATCTCCCCGGTATTGATAAATATCTCAATATTCAAAAGATTATTTCTGACAGGACTTGCATCCATAATTTTTTGCACCACAACTTCCTGTTTTTCAGCGTAAGCATAACCATTATTATTGAGAATTGTTAAAATCCTTATTACCTCTATGTTTACATTATTTTTAGTATAAATTTGTCCGGACTTAACAACATAATCCTTTGGTGTAAATATTTGGTTTTTCGGTGCTGCTGTAACGGAATCTAATCCAAAATATTCGATTTTATTTATTTTATACGGTTTATTTTGAGTTATAATAAATTCAACAGAAATTTCAGTTGTGTCATCATTATAAGTGAAACTTGTATCAACCTCAGCATCAAAATAGCCATTATCAAAATAAAATTTTTCAATTCTCTGCATATCGAGAACGAGCTCATCATAATTAAAATCATCGCCGGATTTTGTGAAGATGATCGACGATAGAGCACTTTCACCAAACTCTTCGTCTCCGTCATTAAATTTGAAAGTTACTTCATCGACAGATAGGGGATGGTCAAATTCTGTATTGGCACCTTGAGAATACAATAACCCGGGTACAAAAACCATCAATAATAAAAATAAATATTTAGAATGGATAATCTTCAATAATGTGTAATTAATATGTAATCAAAATAAAAACCCAATAATCCTCTGAAAAAGATTATTGGGTTCTTATCTTTATAAGGGAAAAATATTTTTAGAAATCTTTAGCCTCCTCATCGTAAAAGAAGTCTTCATCAGTAGGATAATCAAGCCAAATCTCTTCCATGCTTTCGTACGGTTCATCTGTGTCCTCCAATTCTGCTAAGTTATCGATTACTTCCTGTGGGGCTCCTGTTCTCGTTGCATAATCTATCAATTCTGATTTATTGCAAGGCCAGGGTGCATCATCTAAATAGGATGCCAATTCCAGCGTCCAAACCATTTTTTTAAATCCTCCGAATTATTTTTTGCAAATATATCTAAAAAATAATTACTTCAAAACGCAGAAATAAACTTTTTTAAAGTAAATTAGTGTTCTATTTAGCAACAATAAATATTTCTAAAAAATTCTGAATTTTGAAGTAATTATATTAAAATTAATCCCTCAATCTCGGGTCAAGAGCATCTCTCAAGCCCTCCCCGATGAGATTATAAGAAACAACACTTATGAATATCATAAAGCCCGGGAAAATTGCTAGCCACCAGGCGTTGGAAGCATTTCTCGCTTCGTTAATCAATGAACCCCAGGTAACTGTTGTTGCCTTCACCCCAAATCCTAAAAAGCTTAATGCGGCTTCTGTCAAAATTGCACCTGCAATTGCAAATGCACCTGATACCAGAACGGGTGCGATTGCATTCGGCAGAACATGCCTGAAAATTATCCTTAAGTTATTAAAACCTAATGAGGAAGCAGCGGTTACATATTCCATATTTTTAACTTTCAAAACTTCACCGCGAATAAGTTTTGCATCTGCAGTCCATGTGGTTATCCCGATGGCAGCCATCACAAGCCATATGCTGGAACCGTAAATTGCAACAATTGTTACTATCAGGAAAAATGTAGGCAGCGTCATAAAAATTTCAACAAGACGCATTATTACAATATCAACTTTGCCTCCGTAAAATCCGGCAAAAGCTCCTAATGATATTCCGATGAGAAGCGCTATTCCTGCGGCTATGAATCCGACCGAAAGAGAAATTCTTGAGCCATGGATAATTCCTGCAAGTAAGTCCCTTCCCGCGGGGTCGGTCCCCAGATAATGGTCGCCGCTGGGTTTCACAACCGCCGAAGCCAAATCGGTTTCGTTTGCAGCATAAGGAACCGCAGGCCAGATTGTATTCTGAAGCAAGTTTTGGTCATCTAACTTTTTCCAATTGGCAAGTATCAGGTTAGGGTCCCATTTATAAAGCCCTACAGCAGAAAGATAATCATATACAATAGGAAAGTAGGCTTTACCTTCATATTGTGTATATATTGGCTTATTATAAGCAAGAAAATCAGCAAAAACAGCAATATAAATTAAAACAAAAACTATGTTCAAAGCAATCATCGCAAGACGATTCTTTCCGAATTGATGTTTTACCAGAGACCAATATGATTCACCGACTTTCTCACGGCTTTCAATCTGGTCTTTTGTCAACCTGTCTGCACCGAGAACTACGTCAGTTTCAATCGGCTGGGCATTTATTATATCAATTTTTGGTTCGGTTACAATTTTGTTTTCTAATTTATCTATGTCAGGATTATTTGCCATATTAGTTTAAGCTGCTTTTTTTGAAAAAGTAATTCTTGGGTCAACAATTGAATAAATAATATCAACAATCAGAACACCGACAACAGTAAGCACAGCGACAAGCAGAAGCTCAGCCATAATCAAAGGATAATCACGGTCAAGGATGCCCTGATAAAAAAGTTGTCCCATTCCCGGAATGGTAAAGATTGTCTCGACAATAAGCGAGCCGCCGACCATTGCAGGAAGCAGACCGCCGAATATTGTAATAATCGGAATAAGAGAATTTCTCAGAGCGTGTTTCATTATAACGGTTTTTTCGTTCAATCCTTTTGCACGCGCAGTTCTTATGTAATCCTGCCTGATAACTTCAAGCATTGAACTTCTCATCTGTCGTGATAAGAAGGCGAAGCTTGCAAGGCTTGTAATCAGAACGGGTAAGATTAAGTGATGTATTCTGTCCCAAAGCTGTCCCCAGAAAGAGTAAGTTTCATAGTCAAGTGAGGTTAACCCTCCTGTAGGGAAGATATTCCAGAATTCGGGACTGCATAAGAAGAAAATTGCAAGTGTTGCTACCCAGAAATTCGGGAGTGAATATAGAATAAAAAGGAAAACCGTAGTTGCTCTATCGCCGTAGGAATATTGCCTTGCAGCGCTGTATATGCCTACCGGTATGGCAATAGAATATATGAGCAAAAATGATAGCAAGCTTATTGTCAGGGAAACAGGAATTCGTTCAAGGATTTTATTTATAACAGGTCTGTCATCTTTAAATGAGTTTCCAAAGTCACCCTGCGCTATATTTCCGAGCCATATAAAATATTGCTGCCATATTGGCTTATCAAGTCCGAATTTCTTTTTATAATATTCTTTTGTTGCCTGAGTAATCTGATTCTTTGCGCCTGTTTTCATTGCCTCACCTGTAGCGCCGATTCTCATTTCAGTCGGGTCGCCCGGAGCCATACGGCAAATTACGAACGTTATCATTGTTATGATAAGCAGGGTAGGGAAGAAAAGCAAAATCCGTTTAAAAATATAATCAGTCATTGATTAGTTGTTTTAATATTATTTATATCTTGCTAAATCCCGTGATGACCACCACTCTTTCATTAACGGAGAGTTCGGATATGAATACCATCTTGTGTTTTTAAATCTGTCTGAATATAAATATCTTCCTGTAGGTGTCCATAAAAATGTATATGGCTGGTCTTTGTAAATGATTTCCTGCCATTCATTTAGAATTTCTTTTCTTACGCTGTCATCGAAAGTAATTCTGTTTAATTCGATTAACTCATCACTTCTTTGATTTTTATAGCTGATGTGATTGCTGCCCTCACCGTCTGCCTGGGATGAATGCCATATCTGGTAAGGGTCTTCAGGACCTACAGATAACTGCCACGCCATTATTGCTGCATCAAAATCATGTTTCTTAACTTTGTCTAAGAATACAGACCATTCATAATCCTGAATGTCTGCCTGAATACCGATTTGTTTTAAAGCGTCAATAATTACCAATGCAGTCTGTTTTCTTGTAGGATTATTATTGTTTGTGAATGTAAACTTAAAATCTACTTTCTGCCCGTTAATTACTTTATCAAGTATTCCGTCGCCGTCAGTGTCTTTCCAGCCTGCTTCGGCAAGAAGCTCTTTTGATTTTTCCAAATCAAATGGTATTACAGGCAATGTTGAATCAACATATTGGCTTTTGTAAAATATGTGAGACTGGATTGGTATTCCCATTCCGTAAAAAATCTTATCTATAATCATATTACGGTCAACTGCATAACTCATTGCCATCCTTACTTTAGGGTCATTGAATAACGGACTATTGTTGTTCCATCCGATATATGAATATACAGGTTCAAGTACTAACGCTTTTTTTAGTCCGAACTGCTCGGGATTTTTTACATTCTCAACAAAGTCAATTGGACGTATAACATACATCAAATCGGTTTCTTTGTTTTTTGCAGCAGCAATTGCTGCGTTCTGGTCGGAAATTGTTCTCCAGATTATTTTCTCAGGATAAACTTTTCCTTCATCTTTATTCCAATAGTCATTATTTCTGACAACGGAAATTTGCTGTCCTGTTACCCATTTTTCAAGCTTGTATGGACCGCTTCCGACCACATATTTAGGATTTCTTGAAACGTCTTCCTGATTCAGGAAATCAGCAAACTTTTTCATTTCGGGATATTTTGCAGGGTCAAGAGTCTCATTTGCTTCATTCAGCATTTCCCAGCTAAGTCTATCGTTTATGTTTTCTATATCAAGAATCTTTTTAGGAACAATCTTTATATCTCCGATTGCATAAATTGCCCTGAAATATGGCTGTTTAAAAGTAAACTTAACTTTATATTTATCTCCATCAACAAGCTCAACCCTGTCCAAATCGGTAAAATAATTTCTCAATGCCTGGGCGTCAGTGAACGGGTTTTTTATAGCTTTGAATGTGAAGATTATGTCCTCGCCGGTTAAAGGTGTTCCATCCGAAAATTTTACATTATCTTTAAGCTCAAATGTGTAAGTCAGGTGGTCTTCGCTAAGTGTCGGCATATTTTTGGCAAGCTGGGGATAAAGTTCGTAAGTAATTCTGTCCTGCTCAAGCAACTTCTCGAACAAATAATAAGAAATAATCTCATCTGCTGTTGCATCATTAGTTACAACAGGGTTCAGTTTTTCAGCATCCGACATTTCCTGCTTTATAACCCAATCACCTACTGTTGCGCCGCTTAAATCAGGTTCCTGAAGCGGTGTGAGCATTTTTGTTACATTACTCTGGATTATGGGCTTCTTTTTTCTGCCGCCCGCTATTGTTATTAATACTGTCAGGGAAACTATAATAATAAAGAATAATCCGAATTTTTTCATTCTGATTTATTACTTATTTAAATTAAAAAAAATATTTTTTTATATGAGACGCAAAATATTGCGTCTTTACTATTAGTTGTTACTACTCAAAATCGTGCTCAAAGTACTCAATTGTGCGGTCATATTTTTCCTGTTCATCTGTGGTTTCATCCTTAGTTTTACTTTTAATCTCCTCGGATAGTTTCTTTCCAAACTCAACCGCAGGGTTGTAACCGTAGTGTTTACAAAGGTAATTAAGAGCTATAACTTCTGCAATTACAGTAATATTTTTACCGGGGAAAATAGGAAGACGGATAAGTTCAACATCAACGCCAAGAAGATTAATCGTTTGCGTATCCAAACCTGTTCTGTCATATTCGCGTTCAGGGTCCCAATTTAGAAGTTCTACAATTACTTCAACTCTTTTTTGAAAACGAATTGCGCGTATCCCGAATACAGCTCTCACGTCAATTATTCCAAGACCCCGTATTTCCATAAAATGCTGAACAAGATTCGTTCCCGAACCCATCAGAACGCTTTCAGCTTTTTTGGAAACCACAACAACATCATCAGCCACCAGACGGTGACCGCGTTCGATGAGGTCAAGGGCAATTTCGCTTTTACCTATGCCTGATTTACCGGTGAACATTACACCAATTCCGTATACGTCGATGAACGAACCGTGCATCACAACCTGAACCGAAAACTGGTCATCAAGAAAATCGCTGATTAAGTATGCCACACGTGTCGTAGGAACCGGAGTTCTGAATACAGGAGTTTCTGAAATCTCAGCAAACTCAAGAAGCATCTTTGGAATTTCATTTTCATTAGTAACTATGACGCAGGGAATATCAAATTTGAAAAATTTTTGAAGAGTGTGAAGCTTCTTTTCTTCGGATAAAGATTTTAAATATCTTATTTCCGTATTTCCGAAAACCTGGATTCTTCTATGTGTGAATAAATCATAATACCCCGCAAGTGCAAGTCCGGGACGATGAATGTCCTTATCGACAATTGTTTTTGAAGGCTTAATTTCTCCTGAAGTTACTTTTGACAATCTGAAACGCTCTTTACATTTATTGTAAAAAGAATCAACAGTTATCGATTCTTTTTTTATTTCTTTCAGATTGCTGAATCTATCCGACATTCAATTTTATTTAATATAAGTATACATCACACCTGCTTAACGTGGTGTTTATTGGTTTTGTGCTTATCAGCATATTTATAAAGCTGAGCTTCAATTTTTTCGATTGCCATATCAAGTGACTTAGAATAATCATCGGAGCTTTCCTTAGCCATAATACTCTTATCATTTATTTTCATAATAATTTCAGCAGTCTTAATGCTGTTGGTAGCTTTTTCAAAAGAAAGAATTACATCCGTATGCAAAACTTTTACTTCATAAGTTTTTATGGATTCTATCTTTTCTTTGATTTCATCGATGAGGGTTTGGTGAGCTTTGAAGTGGCGGGCAGTTATGTTTATGTTCATGATTTTATCCTTACATTTAAAATAGTGGAATTTTTAACGAATATGCAAAACTATAGTCTAAAAATCAATCAATAAATGCGATTTAATTTTCGTAAAAATATTAACTTAAATCAAAATTGAATACGTAATTTGTGCATTTTTGATACATTTATAATCTGCATTTAATTAGGTATTTTTGTATAAATAAACAAGTTTTTGAATATCTCTTATAAATTATCAAAGAAAGTATATTTTATCATTTTAATCATTTCTTTGATATGGTGTTCGCTCATTATTCTTACTCCCGTTCTTGCAAGCTTACAGGGTTTCCCTGAATCTGTTTCGACTGTTTTATATATTTTCTTTTCAAATGTCTGTCATCAGATTGATGACCGTTCCTATCATATTTTAGGGCATGCGCTTGGTGTATGTTCAAGGTGTTCGTTTATTTACTTTGCATTTCTGATTGGAGTGATTTTATATCCGTTCATACATAAACTTGATAATGTCAGGATGCCCGCAATATGGGTAATTATAACCGCAGCTGTTTTAATGGTCGGTGATGCTTTGCTCGATATATTCGATTTATTTAATAATACTTTTATTACGCGGTCAATTACCGGGTTCATACTTGGGGTTGTTCTTCCGTTTTATCTGATTCCGGGATTTACAATTTTCTCATACGAGATTCAGTCATACTTTAAATACAAAAACCAAACGTCCGATATTAAATGAGGCAGCCAAACAGACTTGCTCCGGTTATTTACTCAACAGCAACAATAACTTTGCTTGCCGTGCTTCCGTTCGTGAATCTTTTGCAGTTTGTATGCTGTGCAAATGCAATACTCGGCGGCGTGATTGCAGCAAATATTTATAACAAGGAACTTGCGAATACGGGAATCAACATTGAGTTCAAAGACGGTGTGATTATGGGTGTTTTGTCCGGGGTGCTTTCGTCTATAATCGTTACGGGGATAAATATTATCATTCTGCTTTTTTCAAATATAAATCCAATCGGCGAAGTGAACATCATGCTGGAGCAGATGAACCAGCCGGTTACGCCTGAAATGAATGAAATTCTTCAATATTTTTCCGATGAGTTCAGCAAATATGGTTTTTCCCCGACAATGTCGATTATTCAACTCATCGGGAGCATGGTTTTATATTCCGCATTTGCTTCAATAGGCGCTGCGATTGCGATTTCAATGATTAGAAAAAAAAGAAACACGGATTCATTCCCCGTAAATTAATTCAGGTAAATAAAAATTTTTGTTCAGATTAGTAAAAATAACAGATAGAGAAGCATGGAAAATCAGGGGAATAGTTTTATTAATCATTATTCTTGGCTTGCTTAATGTTACTTTTCCTGTTCTTAACCTTTTGAGAGATGTTTTTGGATTCACGGGAATGTATGGCAATTATGAAAGTGCCTGCATAGTTCTGAATGTTTTTGGAATACCCTGCACGTTCTGCGGTTTATCAAGAAGCTTTGCAGCATTAATAAATCTTGATTTCAGGACGACGGTTTATTTTAATCCCGTTTCGATTGTTATATACCCGTTGGGTTTTATCATAATATCATTAATAATAATTTTATCTTTTTTTAATTACAAAATCGGAATTGTCCACAAAAAAGCATTTTTATATGTAGTTATAACTATGTTTATTCTAATGTGGTTAATAAATATTTTGTATGGACATCAGCAATAAAAAAATCTAATGTTTGAATATTCGGGGGCGATTCACATACATTCTGTTTTTTCCGACGGCTCAGGCACGGTTGACGAAATAGCATCTTTTGCAAATGAAGTTGGCTTGGATTATTTCATTCTTACAGACCATAATACGATGAAGGCTCGTGAACAGGGAATGGAGAGATGGTATGACAAGACAATGATGATTGTCGGTTATGAACTGAACGATTTGAAAAACAAAAATCATTATCTTGTGCTTGGTGTCGATAATGCAATAGGGACTTTTGAAAGATTGCAGGACGGTGATTTAGGAAATATTAAATCTGCAAATGAATATGTTAAGGAAATAAACGACCTTGGGGGATTTGGTTTCATTGCTCATCCGGATGAAAAACGGCACCATCTTGCAGACCATCCGCCGTATCCGTGGACTGCCTGGGATTGCGAAGATTTTACCGGGATTGAAATCTGGAACCATATGAGCGAATGGATGGAAGGGCTGACTGATAAGAATAAATTGAGCAGGTTTGTTCATCCGCTTCGTTCCATCGTTGCTCCTGCGGAAGAAACGTTGAAGAAATGGGACAAACTGAATTTAAAACGTAAAGTTGTTGCAGTCGGCGGTGTCGATGCCCATGCTTTGAAATATAATGTAATGGGAATGATGATGGAAATTTTTCCTTATAAGGTCTTGTTTAAATCAATAAGGACACATGTTTTCACAGAAAGCCAGTTATCACCCGGAAACCCGCAGAACTTTGAAAAAGATAAGCAGGAAGTTCTAAAAGCTTTAAGAGAGGGCAGAAGTTTTATTGTAAATTATTATCATGGCGATGGAAAAGGATTCCGTTTTTTTGCAGAGTATGACGGTGAAGTTTATAATCTCGGTGATGAGATAAAATATAATCCTTCATCGGGCAAAAAAGTTACGTTAAAAGTTTATTTGCCAAAGGAAGCGAAAATAAGATTAATGAAAAATGGTGTTTGTGTAGATGAGCTTACCTGTTTTAATTGCATGTGGCACTCGGATGAGCCGGGAAATTACAGAATTGAAGCATGGCAGAACAATAAAGGATGGATTTTCTCAAACAACATTAGAGTAACAGTATAAAAATTTAATGACAAAATATAATTATATAAAGAAGATTGACCCGTCTTTAAAATCTAATTGCGGTGTTGTCGGGATTTACAATCATCCTGAAGCATCCATAATGGCTTATTATGCGCTTCACGCCCTTCAGCACAGAGGACAGGAAGCGGCAGGGATTGTATCGAGCCAGTATTTACCGGAAAAAAACAAAAGAGTTTTTAACATTCATAAGGGACTTGGATTAGTTAATACTGTTTTTGCAAATAATAAAATTTTAACTGATGCTTTAAAAGGCGATGCGGCAATAGGTCACAACAGGTATTCAACTACTGGAGCATCGGATAACCGCTCGAACATTCAGCCCTTTAAAGTAAATTACAAAGAAGGGCATCTCGCTCTTTCTCATAACGGCAATCTTACAAATACGAAATCATTAAGAAATGCGCTTGAGAATGAAGGAACGCTTTTCCAGACAACAACCGACAGCGAGATTATTCTGCATCTGATTGCGCGAAGCAAGGAGAAAGAGCTCGAGAATAAAATTCTTGATGCTTTTTCAAAAGTCACAGGCGCATATTCAATTGTGATAATGTCAGATGATAAAATGTATGCAGTGCGCGACCCGTATGGTGTACGCCCTTTATGTTTTGGCAAGCTCGGTGATACTTATGTAATAGCATCGGAAACCACTGCGTTTGATATTATCGGTGCAGAGTATATCCGCGATGTCGAGCCTTCTGAGATTTTGATTCTTGACAGAAATACAATTGAGACAGGTGAAGTGAAGTCGATTTATATGGAAAAAGTTCCTCAGTATAAACATTGCATATTTGAATACATATATTTTTCACGTCCTGACAGCATTGTGTTCGAGGAAAAGGTTGACAAAGTGAGAAGAGACATCGGGAAAGCTCTCGCAGAGCAGTCGCCTCCTCCCGATAAAGACAATCCGCTTAACTCGGATGAGAAAAAAGTCGTTGTCATAAACGTTCCTGATTCATCGAATACTGCAACGCTGGGATATTTTTCACGAAGCGTTAAGAAAAATAAAAATATTAAGAATGAAATTGGTTTAATACGAAGTCACTATATAGGAAGAACGTTTATTCAACCGGGACAAGACCAGCGGGAAATGAAAGTAAAAACGAAATTTAATATTGTTAAGGGAGTTTTGAAAAAAAGAAAAGTTGTGGTTGTTGATGATTCGATTGTTCGCGGAACAACATCAAAGCTGCTTGTCGATTTAATTAAGAAAGCAAACCCTAAAGAAGTTCATTTAAAAATAACTTCGCCCCCTGTTACTTCGCCGTGTTATTACGGGATGGATTTTCCCTCAAAGAATGAATTGATTGCAAACCAGCATGCCGATATCGAGGGAATAAAAGATGAGCTTGGTCTTACTAAATTAGATTATCTTACGATTGATAATTTGTTAAAGACAGTTCCTTACAAAAACCCTAAAACCGGATATTGCACCGCCTGCTTTACCGGTGATTATCCGATTCATATAGAAAAATTTAATCCTGATAACAAAAAAACCTTTGACGATTAACATTTTGAAGTCATTCCCGCGCAGGCGGGAATCCCAATACTTATTTTTATAATGACAAAAGAGCAAAAACAATTTCATAAATCCCGTCGTGAAAAGCTTCTTGAGAAAATTGGCAAAGATTCCATTGCTATTATTGTTTCAAATTCAATGCGAAGTTCCTCATACGATGCTGATTATAAGTTCAAACAAAACAAAAATTTTTATTATCTGACGGGATTTAATGAGCCTGATTCTCTTTTAGTCCTTTCACAGAATAAATTCAGGGTTCCGATTGACGATAAAAAGAAAGGTTTCAAGGAGGTAAATGAAGTTTTGTTTGTCCGTCCAAAAAATCAGAAAGCAGAAATGTGGACAGGCAAACGTCTCGGTGCGGAGAATGTGCCTTCTGAGCTGGGCATTCAACAAGGATTATCGATTAAAGATTTGGAAGTTTTTATGCAGCATATAATGGGAAAATCATATAAGAACTTTTATCTTGATGTTGTCGAGATGTTTAATGTTGACGGCAAGGTGAAAGAATATTTGACCCCGTTCATGCAAAGCTTAAGAGTGAATTCATTTAATTTTCAGATTATAGATATTGCTCATATTCTCGGAGCGATGAGAAAAATAAAAACAAGCTGGGAGGTCTCGCAGATTCAAAAAGCTGTTGACATTACCACTGAATCGTTCATTGATACACAGCGGCAGATAAAGCCGTATCTTTATGAATATCAGGTGCAGGCATTCCTTGAATATAATTATAAAATGCGCGGAGCTTCCGATATGGCATTCCAGACAATAGTTGCTTCGGGAGACAACGCGAATACCTTGCATTACGAAACCAATCAGGATGTAATTGAAAAAGATTCGCTGGTGCTGATTGATTCAGGTGCCGAGTATTGTTATTATTGCGCTGATATTACAAGAACTTTTCCTGCCTCGGGGAAGTTGACCGATGCCCAAAAAGATATTTATGAAATTGTTCTTGATGCAAATAAAAAATGTATAGCAAAAGTAAAGCCCGGAGTGAAACTTTCTTATTTGAGAAAATATTGTGATGATTTAATTGTTGCAGGTTTAAGAAAACTGAAACTTGTTAAGAAAAACGAAGATGGAAGGAATTTTCTTTTCCATGGAGTTGGACATCATCTTGGATTGGATACGCACGATGCGGTTCCTTACGGAAAGGGTGACACGTTCGATAACGATACACTAAGACCGGGTATGGTTATCACGATTGAACCCGGAATTTATCTTGATAAAAAACGTAAAGACATTCCTGCTAAATACAGAGGCATCGGTGTAAGAATCGAAGACGATGTTTTGGTAACAAGAGACGGAAGAAGAAATTTATCTAAGGGTATTCCGAAAGAAATAGACGAGATAGAAATTAGTTAAGTATTATGCGAGTTCGAAGTCGATTTTCTTTGATTCCATATTTGCACGGATTACTCTCACGCGAATTATATCGCCCGCGCGGAAAATCCTTCCGCGTCTTCTGCCGATAGCCGCGTGTTTTTTTTCATCAAATTCATAATAATCATCTGCTATATCTTTAAAGCGAATCATTCCCTCGACAAGAATATCGTTCAACTCGATAAACATTCCGCGCTCAACAATTCCCGAAATCAACCCGTCAAATTCATCTCCGATATGTTTTGAAATATATTGAATTTGTTTGAGCTTTATCACTTCTCGCTCTGCATTGACAGCATTTATCTCCATATCGGTTGATTGCTTGCAGACAATCGGAAGAATCAATTTATAATGATTAATACGTCTATCAAGATTTTTTTCGTTAGTAAGATAATCATATAAAATTCTGTGTACCTGTAAATCCGGATATCGTCTTATCGGGGAAGTAAAATGCGTATAGTCATCAAAGCCCAATCCATAGTGTCCGATGTTAATTGGTGTATAAACCGCTTTTGCCATTGAGCGTATCAAAAGGTTGTTAATAACATATTCTTCCGGTTTTCCTTTTATTGCATCAAGCAGCTTCTTCAATTGATTTTTATCGGGGTTTGGAAATTGAATCTTAACGTCATATCCGAACTGTTTCACAAATTCCGAAAGGTTATTTAATTTCTCAGCATCAGGAAAATCATGAACCCTATAAACAAAAGGCAGATGACGCTTTTCTTCTTTTGCCCTGCGGGTTACATAAAGCGTTGCGCATTTATTTGCAAGAAGCATAAACTCTTCTATCAAGCGCATCGAGTCGAGACGTTCTTTAAGTTTTATTTCTTTTACATTGCCTTTCTTATCCGTAACAAACTTTACTTCCTTGGTTTCAAAATCTAAGCCGCCTTCTTTCAATCTCAAAGCAGTAAGTTTTTTTGCAACCGACATCATAAGCTTCAGTTCTTCAGCATAATCACCCTTTCCAGTTTTAATTATTTCCTGCGCTTCTTCATAAGAAAATCTTCGTTTGCTGTTTATGATAGATTTGGTTATTTCAAATTTCTTTAACTTATAGCTTTTGTTAAGTGTTATGAAAATTGAAAAAGTTAACCTCTCAACATCAGTCCTTAAGGAGCAGATGTCATTAGAAAGTTTTTCGGGCAGCATAGGAATGACCTGGTCAACGAGATAAACACTTGTTCCGCGTTTGAGAGCTTCTTTGTCTATAGGAGTATTTTCTTTTACGTAGTGAGAAACGTCAGCAATGTGAACTCCGATTTCGAATTCACCGTTTTCTTTTTTCTTTATCGATACGGCATCATCGAAATCTTTTGCATCGGCTGGGTCAATTGTAAAAATATCTTCATCTCTTAAATCAATTCTTCCTTCAAGGTCTTCCTTAAACTCCGTTTTCTTAACTTGTTTTTCAATGTCGGAGGGGAACTCCTTTATCAGTTTATATTTGCGGATAACCGACATAGTTTCGGCATCCATATCACCTGACCTTCCAAGCACCTCGATAATATTTCCATAAAGTTCATTGCTTTCATAAATAATGTCTTCAGGATTGAGAACCTCACACACAACTTTATCTCCCGTTTGTGCATCGTAATTGTCTTTATGTGAAATAAATATTTCTTTCCGGCTTAGCTTCCAGTCTGCAAATACAACTCCATGCTTCCGCCCGTACTCATATCTTCCCGTAACGGTTTTGAAAGCATTTAGATTTTCACTTAGCTGTGTTTTCAGGTTTTCTTGTCTTTGTTCAGCTCTTTCGTAATCTTTTATACGCTTATTTGCTTTTTCTCGTCCTCTTTTTCTTCGTTCATTCTGCCGAATGTCTTTTGAGGTTAATTCGTTTTTAGTTTTCCTGGATATTTTGGTTTTTTTATTCGAAGTTTCTTTAGGGGCAGGTTCCTCGCCGGTCGATGCAATTTTAAAAAGCTTTCCGTCACGGATTATAGTTCCATCAGTAAGCAAATTTTTTAACTCACCTTTGATTGCGCTTTTTTTTAGATGAGTCAGCCCTGTATTCTTAATTATGGTGTTAAGCTTAAAAACATCTTTCGGATGTTTTTTAAGAAAAGAAGTTATTTTATCTGCGGCTGATATTTCCAAATCCAATCTTTAAAATTTAATTTTATATTGCAGAATTACGCCTACTCTTTCCTGAGGATTGATAATGGTGTTTCCGCCGTTTATGTTATAAATTCTTTCTAATTGTAGCACCAGATTATTTCCAATTTTAGGACTTATTAATTTACCGATAGGGTAGGTTACAATTACATTTGTGTTCGAGACATCTTCAAAGACCGTTCCTCCAAATCGGACAACGGCATCACCGAACTGCGCGGTAAGATTTAAAGATGTATTCTGAACAACCGAACCTGTTTGCGAATCCTGATAATTTAACCCCGCAGTTTTAATGAATGGGAGAATATTTTGAAGAAGGTTGCCGACATAATCCGAAACAAACATAGTTCCGACGTTTAGTCCTAAATTTGAAACTAAACTGCTTCTTTCTGCACCTGAAATCTGAGTTCTGCCAAAAAGAATAACGGAAATTGCATCACTTGTCGGGTCCGAACCTCCAATATTTGCGCCATTTTTATAGACTGTGAAATTTATAGGATTTAAATCCTTAGCGGTTCCTGTTACTCTCATTTCTACTTTATATTCTTCTATTGCAGAAGGGTCATTTGGATTTGTACTTGAGGTTTCGAATTCAGCTAAAATATCAAGCTTAGGATTAGTTAACTCTCCGTTAAAAGTAATATTTCCGCTTGCGTCAAAATTTCTATAAAATCTGTAATACGCAGCAGGACCAAGGGTTACTTCACCGTTTGCGTAAACATTATCATCACCTGCACGGTTATTCATTGCCAAATTAACAGCGACCTCGCCAAAAAATTCATTTTTGGTTTGTTCGTTGACAATGAAATTCAGATAAATATAATTGTTAGGATTTGTTAAAAGCCGTATATCATAAATAAACTTACTTGAACCTCCGTTAACAGGGATTTGTGATGAATCTAAAGGGACAAAAATTCTTTCAAACGGATTCAATGATGCATAATTTTTCTTGCTCCATGTGTTAATTTCATAAACGAGATATTGCTGTAAAGTATCTCCAAAACTGGATGAGTCAATGAGAACTGTATAAGTAAAGTCATCATTATAAATATCATACTCTTTGCCTGTAACGGGGTTCATTGTTACATTTCCATCTACCAAAATTACATTTCCTGACAAAAGAAGCTCATCAGCATTTCCCGTAATTTTTATAGGATTATCATTTCTGCTTCCGACAATTAAATCACCACCAATACCGAACTTTGACATTCCCGTGCTTTTATCGAACGCCTGAATTGTTCCGCCCATCACAAACTCCATATTGTTCAACTTTAAATTAGTGAAGTCAATAAATCCACTGGTTTCCATATATTGCGAGGGTTCAAATATGCTGTTCATCTTAGAATAATCCAATATCAACTTTTGACCTTCTGTCTTGAAATCTGCTTCAAGCGCATAAGTATTTCTTGTCATATTAAAAACAAACTGTGCGCTATCAAGATTAAGACCGCCCGTGAGAAGCGGATTATCAGATAAACCCGAGACTTTTACGTCACCGTTTAAACTTCCGCTTAAGCCGGAAACAAGCGGGATAAACGGACTGAGTATATCAATCTTAAAATGATTTGCTTCAACATTTAAGTCAACCTGTCTGTTCACAAATACGGTATCCTGCGCTCTTGTAGTATCGCCATCGAGAACAATCAAGATAGGCATATTACCTTTGATTAACAGATTTCCCAAGTTTCTATCGTTATAGAATGCTATATCAGTTTTTAGATTTGTGCTGTCATATTCAAGTATAGCATCAAACCTTCCCAAAATTTTTCTTCGCATAATAAGCGGGTCTGAGTTCACTTCAACATAAAACTTAGGGTCTGATAAGTGTCCTGTATATAATATTTCAACCCGTCTTAAACCTCCTCCGATAAGATTTTCAGGTCTTGTCAGCGGGTCCATAAACTTTTGTAAAGTTGTCATCTTAATATTATTAGCGGAAATCTGAAGATTGCTGTTTTTCTCGAGTGAATAATATCCTTCAAGACCAAGACGTTGATTGTCGCTTATCCAAGTTTCGGCATCGGCAAAAAGTGCATTGGTATCGTTAGTAGTAACATTTGTTTCAACACTAACGTTTTTCTGGTTGCCTATTGTGCTTGTCGAGCTTATCCATTTGCCTGTGCTGATTTCAAAATCTTTGAAGCTTATAAATTTATCTGTATCATTCTGAATATATGCAACCGTAAATTTATTATTATTATGCAGACGGTATTCGTTTATTTTTACATAAAGCAAATCCGTGTTTGTTGCATAACCTCCCGGCAATATATCCAGACTCCCTTTGGTATTCAGAACGTATAAAGTATCACTGCGTCCAAATATATCGTAATTGTTTGTATAGTTGACAAATTTAAAATCCGTGTATAAAGAATCCACAATAAATTTTGTAACGCCTGAACTGTCGGAAGTAATATAACGGATGCTGTCTGCAACAAGGTTTAAGTTGCTTTTGAAATTAGCCAGCTCAGGGTCGGTTGGATTATTTGTGAAATCGAATTTTAATTTAGGATGATAAAAATATATTGATGTATCTTTCAATGCAAAATTACTGAAATCACCATTGGCAGTCATTGTCAGAGTGTTATTTGAATTTACCAAGGTGCCTTCGATAGTTCCTTTTACCGTAAATGAAGTATCATAAAGATATGCAACGGGGGTTAAATCTTTCAGAACGATCTTGTAAATTAAGTTTGCATCCGGAGTAGATGTAACAACGTGACTGCTGACAATTGTTGTCATTGTTGTGCTGCCGGAAGTGTCTTTTGACTGCGCATATTTTTCAAGCTCGTAAGTAAGCTTATCAATGTTATTTGATACAATGGTTCCCAAATCCATAAAATCAAATCTTCCTTTTGCGGTTATGTCGGCAAAATCAGATTTTAAATCAAGATTTGTTTCACCGCCTGATTTACTAATTTGTGCAGTTAAATCTGCAGGAGGAATGAAATATTCCCCGAATGTTGACTGCTGCATTTTTATGTCAAAGTTTCCGGTTAAGTCATCGGGACTAATGCCGCTTCCGTTTAAATCAAATGCAAATGTTAAATTGCTTTTCATAGACTGGTCACCCGTGAAAGTATAGATATCGAGATTTGCAACATCACCTTTGATGTCATAAGAAGGATTTTCGAGATTGCGTATATTGACCTGACCTTTGGCTTTTGATTTTAATGTATTTGAGTTGAAATAAAAATCAACATTAGCAATACCGTTATTCAGATTAATCTGACCTGCCGAAGCTGAGATATTTGTATTTAATATTCTTGAATTTTTAATATCGTAATTGAGATTTGCTACCATTGTTTGCAAATCGAATCCTCTTCCTTCACCTTTAACGGTCAGGTTTACGTTGCTTTCAAGTTTAGGATCTCTGAGAAATTTCCCGAGATTTAAATTGGTTGCATCAAAATCGGTCCGGTAAACTATCTGGCTTTGTGTAAGGTCAAGATATGTGTTTCCGTTTATATTGCCGACTTCGGTTCTAATATCAAAATCGGAATTAAACCGTGTAGGTTCACCTATGTAAGTAATATATGGAGCCCTCACAACGCCGAGATATGAATAATCGGGAACAGGCAAGCCGGGTATGATGTATCTCGTATCACGGGGGTCTATAACTAAATCTTTTCCGGTAATATTAAAATATAATTTTGAAGGTTCTTGTAAATTCTGAATTCTTCCTTTGAAATCATAATGAGAATAAGGAGTATTTAAAATCAGTTTATCGATGAGAATATTGCCGTAGTTTCCGCTTGCCATAAGCTCAAGATGAACTCTTCCTGAGAGAAAATTTAATTGGGGTAGGAAATACAAAAGGTCTTTTGCGTAAAAATTATCTGCAACCATGTCAATTACCACTTCGTTGCTGTCGAAATTTTCATAAATCGTTTCGCCGAATGGATTATAATCTTCCATTCTTAAGTGATTAATAACGATTGAGGAGCTATCAGTGATAATTTTAAAATTAGTAACTTCGGAAATATTTTCTTCGGTTTTGAATTCTGCTTTTCCGCTGAGTTCGTATAAATTAAAATATGAATTTGATTTAAAGCTTATGTTCTTAATGTCAACCATCTTATACTCAGGAGTATATTCAGCTCCCAACTCCCAGTTAATTTCCCGAAGCTGAAGATAATCAACGTTGAGTGAGTCGGTATTTTTAAATGCAAGCTGAGAAAAAATCGTATTCACAGGGAGATTAGAAATGCTGGAATAATTTCCGTTCTTTAAAATTAATTTACCGAGAGAAATTTCCCAATCGAAACCTGCCGTATCAATTATTGCTGTGTCGGGTTGGCTTTTGAAAATTTGTGTATAGTTCCATCTTAAAGAATCATCTTCATTCCTGACCTGGGTAAATAAAATATCCGGGTTGATTAATTCAATGAGTGAAACATTTATTTGTTTGCTAAAAATAGGGAAGAGACTGTAATTAATGTGAATAGTATCGAGTTTAAGAAGCGTGTCATTCTTTACTATAATGCCGGCGTTTAATAAATAAATTTCACTGCGCAGGTTTCCTTCGAGACGTCCGGCATAAATCATACTGCCGGGTTTTACAAGATTTCCGTTAACATATTTTAAACCCTGGTCTAAAACTATGTCCCGGAACCATTGTGTCTGAATAAATATCGCGAGGAGAATTAAAAATGCAATTAATGAAACAAATAAAATTGAAATGATACGGAAAAAACATCCGCGTTTTTTCTTTGCGGGCTTGGAAGCAATTTTTGCTTCGGATGAAGATTCATTATTTTGTTCGATTCTTTGTAAACCTTCACTCATAAATTTTCAATATCCGGGTTACAGCTTTCTTATCTTTTCTAAAATCGACGAAGTGGAATAACCATTAACAAAATTTAAGCTCTTAACTTCACCGCCGTTTGCCAAAACAACATCGGAACCAACTATATCTTCGACTTTCCAGTCACCGCCTTTTACAAGAACATCAGGCTCGATTGCTTTAATCAAGTTATATGGAGTATCTTCCTTAAACAAAATCACGTAATCAACCGCTTTGAGATTATCTAATGCAAACATTCTGTCTTGTTCATTAGTCACCGGTCTTTCATCACCTTTGAGTTTTTTCACCGAAGAGTCAGAATTTACTCCGACTATTAAAATATCACCCAGTTTTTTGGCTTCATTCAGGTACGTAATATGGCCTTTATGTAAAATATCAAAACAACCGTTTGTAAAGACAAGTTTCTTGTTTTCGGATTTAATTTTGGCTCTAATAGGTTTGAAATCTTCCGTGGTCGTTATCATTTTATTTATATCTAATCTTTAATTTCATTCAGATGATTTAATAATTTATCTTTGGTAATGGGAACAATGCCTACTTCTTCAACTACGATTCCTGCCGCATAGTTCGCAAATTTCACCGCTTCGCTCACGGTTGCTCCGCCTGCAAGGCATACTGCAATTGTAGAAATGACCGTGTCTCCTGCACCCGATACGTCCGCAACTTCCCGCGCAACAGTTTCGATTTTTTCTATATTTGTTTTACCGTTTGTTTTTTCGAAAAGCATTACTCCTTTATCTCCGAGAGTCAATACGAGATATGTGCAATTCATTTTGCCCATTAGCTCATCAGCAAGTTTTTCGATTTCTTGCATGTCTTTTGCTTTTTTGCCGAATGCTTCTTCAAGTTCTTTTCTGTTAGGCTTAAATAAAAAAACATTTTTGTACTCAAAGAAATTATAAAACTTAGGGTCAACGAGAACTTTTATCTTGTTATCGTTTGCAAATTGTATGACTTTGCCTATAAGTGATTTGGTTAAAACACCTTTATTATAATCCTGAAGAATGATTATGTCAATCTTTCCTGAATTATTTTTCAGCGTTTCTAAAATTTTATTTTCGGTTTCGGCAGAAATATTTTCTTTCGATTCGCTGTCTATTCTGAGAAGATGGTGGGAATCGGCGATGACTCTTGTTTTTGTTGTAGTTGGTCTCGAGTTTTCTGTAATCATCCCGTTTGTATTTTTGTTCAGCTTTGTCATTTCACTCAGAAGAATTGTGCCTTCATTATCAGAACCAATCACACCGATTAAATACGGCTCAGCTCCGAGTTCCTTTATATTTAAACTCACATTAGCCGCTCCGCCGAATTTGTGCTCGCTTTTCTGAATATCAAAAACCTGCACGGGCGCTTCGGGGGAAATACGGTTAACATCACCAAGCAGGTACTTATCGAGCATAACATCGCCGATAACAAAAATTTTTTTTCCTTTTGCGTTTTTAAGTATTTCTTGTAGTCGATTTATATTCTTGTTTTCCATATTAAAGGGTTACGGCTGTCATGTAATATTCCGAAAATGTCTATTTGGTTAAATTGAGGAGTGATTAAATAATAAATATTGAAAGGGAATTTGTTGATTTTTGCTTTTCTTACATTTTTATAAACAGATTTATATAAAAAAGGATTTTCTTTTATTAACTCAATTGTTCTGTTTATTGTTTTTATAAATTCAACTCCAAGATTAATTTTTTGATTTTCGTACCAATTATATGATTCATTTAAGTCAGATTCTGCATTATCAGTTAATCTAATTATATACATTAATTAGAAGTTATACTTTTTCTTCACATCATCCCAATTTGTATATTTGACTTTTCCTTCGGCAATTTTTTCAAGACGTTCATCTAAAATTACGCGGGTTTCTTCATTAACTTGATAATTTTCATCATTTAAGCTATCCCAAATCTGATATAAAAGTTCAAGCTTTTCGGAAGAATTTAATTTATTAATCTGGTTTATTAACTGTTTATCCATATGTTTAAAATAATCCTAATAATAGCTTATTTCAATGTATTTGCATATAACAAAAACCCCGATAAATCGGGGTTTCAATCTTATAAACTTTATAACCTTATAACTTTATAAACTATTTGATAAGCATCATTTTCTTGATAGCGCTTAATCCGTTAGTTTCCAATCTATAGAAATAAACTCCGCTCGAAAGAAATGCTCCGTTAAATTCAAGGCTATGTTCGCCTGCAACTCTGAAATCATTAATAAGTTTTGCAACCTCACGTCCGGTTATGTCATAAACCTTCAAAATTACATGTGAGCTTTGCGGAATTGAAAAACTAATTTTAGTGACAGGATTAAATGGATTCGGTCTGTTCTGCTCTAACTTAAAGCTGGAGATAACTCCATTGTTTCCAATTGCCGAAGGGTTATCAACATAAAATTTTGTATATCCTGCAGGAGCGGTTAAAGGTTTGGTTATTGTTTTTCCGCTATTTGATGCCGCAGAAATATAATAATAAACATATTTACCAACCGGCTGAGCAGGAATAGATGCTTTGAAAGTATCAGCTGTTGCAGGAGTCATGCTAACTTGAGTATATGCCTGAGTTGTGTCGGTTCTCCAGTAAAGCTTTGCATTGTTCACACCGCTTTTGGTCTGAATGAATGCTTTAACTTCATAAGGAGTTGTTGTGTTGGTTGTGTTTCTCAAATAAGGATGAGAAATGAAAATTGTTTCTTTAATACCAACTTCTTTTGTTATACAGTGAATCGCACCGAGTGCTGAAATCATGCTTGAACAGTTTATGCCGACGATTCTGTAACCTGGCAACGCTTCCCGGTAAATTCTTAATGCAGTTGTATCTTGTGATAAACCGTAAATCGGAACGATAACAGTTTTGTTCACGAAAACTGAATTGGTGTAAGTAAAATAATTCGAGTTTGGAGGATATTGCCCGCTTGCACTTGGCGGCATCGGGATTCTTATAACTTTATAGGGTCTTCCATAACATGTCTGGAAATTATTTAACACATATTGCAGGTTTGCTTCAATCTGGGGACCATCTGCAACACCGTTAGGGTATTGTCCGACTAACAATGTTTCTTCATCAAGTAATTTTATGTGCATGTCAATGTGATGAATCTCATCATAAGGAAGGGTTTCCATTTTGATATATCGGGAAAGTCCGAGATATTTTTTCATTATGGTATCAATCTGCGCAGGAGTCTTTGATGGATTTTCATTTAATATTAATTTCGATGCAAAACCTGTCCCATTGCCGTCAACCATAAAGTTTCCTCCGGTATTGACTAAATCAAATGGTGCTTGTGTTGCAGTAAAAATTGTTGAGTTATAGTAATTGGCAAATGCTGTCGGAACTGCATCATCATTGGGCCTCGGTCTGTTATAAATCCAATCTGCAATTTGTAAAGTGTCATAATTGTTTTTATAAATCATCCATGGACCGTAATCCCTGCACCATATACTATTAAACGGAGCAATTACGAATTTTAAATTTACAAGTGGAACACTTCCGCTTGTTAAATAAGTTTTTACCGAATTTGAATCGGAGCAAACAATATAAACAAATCCCTCATCTTGTGCATAATCAACAATCTGTCTTAAGATTGGCTGATATGTTATCCATGCGATTATTAATCCTTCCTGCGGTTCCCATTCAGCCATAGTTCTCACGGGTCCATAAGGAGGATTAGTAAAATCTGAGAAAGATTGAGGTCTGTTATAAATCAAATCATTATATGCTTTCATCTCGCTTGGCAGAAGATTATTTGGTAAATTCTGCGCAAAAGAAATGTTTGCAATAAAAAGTATAAATAATATTTGAAGGTATTTCATTTTAGAAGTAAGTATTTAGTGTGTTTGTATATTATTGAAGATAGGGGTAATCTGTGTTTAAATAATTTGTAACGTAGTCAAAAACCGCTTCGTCAGCTGTCATTGTTTTTTTCTGATATCCGGCTTTTCGGATTTTGTTCATATCTGCCTCTGTAAAGTCCTGATACTTCTCAATTAATGACTCAGGCATATCAAAATATTCAATATTTACATCTTTTCCAAGTGCTTTAAATATAGGGGTGACGAACTCCTTCCAAGTAATTGCATTGCCCGTGCCGACATTATAAAGTCCGTTTATAATCTTGTTTTCCCAAAAAAACAGAGTCATATCAACTGCATCTTTTATATAAATAAAGTCGCGTCTTTGACCGCCATCACCATATTGGTTGGGTTTTGTGGTCTTAAATAAGCGGATTTTACCTGTTTCTTTGATTTGGTTAAACCCCTTGCAGATTATGCTTCTCATGTCCTCTTTATGGTATTCATTAGGACCATAAACATTGAAATACTTTAAACCCACAATCTTATCAAAAAGTTTATTTGCCTTTGCCCATTTGTCGAACATCTGCTTTGAAAAACCATATCCGTTCAAAGGTCTTAATTTACTGATTTCGTTTTCGTTGTCGTTGTAACCGTGCTCACCGATTCCATATGTAGCCGCAGATGAAGCATAAATGAATCTTATGTTAGCCTGCAATGATTTTTCGCAGAGAAATTTTGTGTATTCAAAATTATTTCTGAGAAGATAATCAAAATCGGTTTCGGTTGTCGAACTGCATGCGCCAAGATGAAAAACAGTATTAATTTCAGCCTTACTCAGGAAATCGTGAGCAACCATTTGTCCGAATTCATCTGCATCAAACACGTCCATATAATTCAGTGAAACAAGATTTTTCCATTTCTCATCCTTTCCGAACTTGTCGACGATAATAATGTTTTCTATACCAAGCTGATTTAACCGCCATACTAAAGCGCTTCCAATAAATCCCGCTCCGCCTGTAACTACAATCATTTATATCTCCTTAATAATAATAATTTCAAAACTGGGATTCCCGTTTCCGCGGGAATGACTTCAAAAATTTTATAACTTTATTTCTTCTAACGTTGAGAACAAATCAGGATCGTTTAGAAAATCGTTTGCTTTGATTATGTTTTCGCCCTGATTCAGCCAATGAACTCTTCCTGCTGCGCGTTCAAATGAAAGCCACGCAAATTCCGAATGCTCATTTGATAACTGCACATTGTCGCTATCAGTTTCCGCTAAGAACAATGGAATTGCTAAAACGGAATCTTCATTATGGTCATAAACAGTCGTAACGTTTTGCAAAGAAGCAAAATATATTGGTGATAATCCTGTTTCTTCTTTTAGTTCTCTCAACGCCGCTTCGTAAGCTTTTTCGTTTCCGTCAATTTTTCCGGTAACCACCTGCCATTTACCGGGAAGTTTTTTAGAGTTATCACTTCGCTTTAAAACTAAAAATCTTGTTTCATTATTAGGAAACTTTCTGATGACATAAACTTCCACGTATTTTATTTCAACTTTCGCCATAAATTTTAAATGGTGAAATAGTGAAGTTGCGAATTTGTGAAGTTTTAATTCACCCCTTCACCATTTCACAACTTCACAACTTGCTAATGTGCTTCGTACCAGTTTGCTCCGACACCAACCTCGACTTCAATCGGAACGTTCAGCTTAATTGCGTTCCGCATATTTCGTGTAACGATGTCCTTCACTTTTTCCATTTCATTGTCATAAACTTCAAAGACAAGCTCATCATGCACCTGCAAAAGCATTTTTGATTTTAATTTATGCTTTGCGAATGCTTCATCTATTTTTATCATCGCCATTTTAATCATATCGGCGGCAGTTCCCTGAATAGGCATATTGATTGCTGCGCGCTCGTCTTCAGCTCTTGCTGCTGCATTTTGATTGTTTATCTGGGACAGATAACGCCGTCTTCCCAATAACGATTCAACATATCCGTGGTCACGCGCGAATTTTTTCGTGCGCTCCATGTAATCACGAACTTTCGGATATTCTCTGAAATATCTTTCGATAATATCTTTTGCTTCCGTATTTTTAATTTCAAGCCGGCTTGCAAGACCGAACGCTCCAATGCCGTATATAATTCCGAAGTTAACTTCTTTTGCCTTACGCCGCATGTTAGGCGTAACATCTTTCTTTTCGCAATTGAAAACCCTCATAGATGTTTCTGTATGTATGTCATGTCCACGCTTGAAAGCATTTATCATGTTATCATCATCTGCATAGTGAGCCATAATGCGAAGCTCAATCTGTGAGTAATCAGCTGACATTATTTTTTGTCCTTTTTGTGAAGGAACAAATGCTTTTCGTAAGCTTCTGCCTATGTCTGTTCTTATGGGAATATTTTGCAAATTCGGATTAACACTTGAGAGACGTCCTGTTGCGGCAACAGTCTGGCTGAAGCAGGTATGAACCTTTCCCGTTCTCGGATTGATTGCTTTAGTTAATCCTTCTATATAGGTGGATTTTAATTTTGTGAGTGTTCTGTATTCGACAAGGAGTCCTGCAATCGGATGCTGATACCGCAGCTCTTCAAGAACCTTTACATCGGTAGAAAATCCTGTTTTTGTTTTCCTCGAAGGATTTAATTTCAGCTTTCCATACAAAATTTCTGCTAATTGTTTTGGAGAATTTATATTAAACCTGTCTCCTGCTGCTTTATAAATTTCATCTTCATATTTCGCTGCAGATTTAACAATCTCTTTGTCAAGCTGCCCTAAAATTTTCTCATCGATTTTTACACCTTGGGATTCCATGTCACCAAGAACTTTTATGAGAGGAAATTCGACTTCGGTGCAAACCTTTACGAGATTATTTTTTTCAAGTTCATATTTTATTCTGTGATAGAGCTGTAAAGTAACATCGGCATCTTCGGAGGCATATTCGCTTGCTTTCTCGACATCAACCTTGTCCATTGTAATCTGGTTCTTACCGCTACCGATTAAATCGGTTATCGGAATGGGGGAGTAATTCAGGTATTTCTCCGCTAAACTGTCCATATCATGCGCTCCTTCAGGTCTCAATATAAATGCTCCGATTAAAGTATCAAAATCCATATTTGCGATTTCAATGCCGTAATACTTCATCGCAATGTAGTCATACTTAATATTCTGTCCGATGAATTTTATTTTTTTATCTTCAAGGAACGGCTTGATTAATTTAAGCGCTTCATTAATTTCAATTCCGATTTTTTCAACGGGTTTATCTTTTGTAGATGCGGGTGCATCAAACAGCGACGCTTCCGTTCTGCTTCGTTTTATGTTGCCGTAAACAGGAACGTAATAAGCTTCGTGTTCTTTGTATGCAAAAGACATTCCAACGATGTTCGCCTGTGTTGCATCGGGATTATCAGTTTCAGTATCAAAGCAAACAACCGGTTCAGAGCTGAGTTTTTTTATCATTCGTTTCAATTCATCAACATTTTTAATCGTATAATAATCATGATGGGTATTCTTAATCGTGTTATGAATCTTTGGCTGTTCTTTTATGTCAACTTTTATTGTCCCAACTTTTTCAATTTTCTGTCCTTTAATTGTAACTTCAGGTTCTTCCGAGGCAGCTTTTTTTTGTGCCTTTGCAGTTTGTCCCGAGAATTTTTTAATGAGTGACTTAAATTCAAATTCGGTCAAAAGCTCAAGAAACTTATTCTGGTCAATATCGCGGCGTTTGAGAGTATGAAAATCGATTTTTACCGGAGCGTTTGTGTCGATAGTTACAAGCTTTCTGCAAAGAAAAGCCATCTCTTTGTTTTCAAGAAGATTTTCTTTCAGCTTTGGCTTTGAAATCCGGTCGATGTTCTTATAAATATTCTCAATTGAGCCGAACTCCTGAATCAATGCCATTGCGGTTTTCTCGCCTATGCCTTTCACGCCGGGCACATTATCCGATGTATCACCCATTAACCCTAACATATCGATTACCTGATGGCAATCGGTAATCCCAAATTTTGTTCTCACGCCGGCAATATCAACTATCTCAACATCCTTCCTTTGTCCGAAAGCAACCCGCGCGGGCTTGTATAAAAATATTTTGTCGGTTACAAGCTGCATAAAATCCTTATCAGGTGTAACCATATAACTTAAAACTTTTTCCTTTTCGGCGCGCTTAACAAGTGTTCCGATTATATCATCAGCTTCATATCCGTCAACGGTCAGCAGAGGAATGCCCATTGCTTTGATGACATCTTTTATTTTTTCAATCTGCCACGGCATATCGGTAGGAATCTCCATCCGCTGCGCTTTATATTGCGGGAACATTTTGTGTCTGAATGTCGGCTTTTCGGTATCGGAACAAATTGCAATATAATTAGGGTCTTCATCTTCAATGATTTTTACAATGGAATTTATAAAACCATAAATTGCGGAAACGTTTTTTCCCTTTGAGTTAATCATAGGACTGCCAATCAGAGCAAAGTAAGCCCTGTAAATCATTGCCATAGCATCAAAGAGAAATAATTTTTGTGTCATCTAATTTATTATGGTTGCGGCAGGTTATTTAATGTGTAAAGCATAAAGAGGAATTTGAGAATGATAAACCATTTCCTTTGTTAAGCTTCTTTTGAAAATTTTCTCGAAGAAATTTCTTTTGTGAATTGCCATTACAAGAATGTCAACAGGGTGAGAGTTTATATAATCTTCAATACCTTTTTCCACATCGGTTCCGTCAGTATACTGAAGAGTTATTTTATCATAACCGATTTCTTTTTTGAGCCCGTCAAATATTGTATCTTTTTCATTCTGAAGAGGTTTATCATCTTCATCACAAACGTGAAGGTAAGTCAATTGAGCATCAAACAACTGAAGAAAGTCTTTTAATTGCATAACTTCTTTTGTGTCATCATCAGTTAAGTTGGAAGCATAAACAACATTCTGAATATTTTTAAAATTTGCCTTTGCAGGAACAGCAAGGACAGGGCATTTAACTTTTTCAAGAACTGATGCGGTATTGCTTCCGAGAATTTTATCAAGCAATCCGCTTTCACCGGTTGTACCCATTACTATCAAATCAATATTATTTTCTTCACAAAATACTTCTATTTCATCGCTCACCAATCCCTGCTTATAAACAACGCTGACGTCAAGATTTTTACCATTTGAATACTTTTGGGATACAAATTCCTTACTCAATGAATCAAGATTTTCCTTTGCAAATTTCTGAGCTTCGTTCATAGTTTCCATAACCAATTCCGCAGGCATATTTGGGTCATAAATGGTTACATTATATACATTTAAGAGATAAACCTGTGCCCCCGAGCGTTTTGCAATTTCTATTGCATAACTCTTTGAGTTTAAAGAAGCCTCTGAAAAATCCGTTGGAAATAGTATTTTTTTCATAATTTTGAGTATGTATTAAAATAAACATATATATAGAAAGATTAAATCTAATATTTGGGGATGAAAAAGAGGATGGAAAAGACTATTAAATGAAAATTATTTTATCAAAAGCATTTTTTTGGTATAAACTGATTCTCCTGCAATTAGTTGATAAAAATATACACAACTGGCAAAATTTGAGCCGTCAAATATTGCTTCATAAACTCCGGAATTTCTAAATTCATTATTTATTAATCTTGTCATTTCTCTTCCAAGCAAATCGTAAACTATTAGAGTGACATATCCTGATTTCGGAATTTCAAAATTAATCTTTGTGGTAGGGTTAAACGGATTGGGGTAATTTTGATGAAGGGAATAGTGATATGTCGTGTTGCTATGTGAATTAGTATTTATGAAAACAGAAGTATTTGAATCAGTACTTTTTATTATTCCATTTTCACCAACAAATATTGCATTCCCGCCATAACTTGAAATTCCCCATAACCAACCAGCATCATAATGTAAACCTGTAGGTTCTAGATTCCAATTTAAACCGCCATTTGTAGTTTTTAATAAAACTGTAGATAAATGCCCAACTATATAGCCTGTTTTTTCATTTGTAAATGTTAAATCGTTCAGAATACTTCCTGTGTTTAATTGTATAGTTTCCCAATTTATACTACCATTAGTTGTTCTATAAATAGGACCATATGGATCAAGAATAAATCCCGTATTTTCATTTAAAAAATAAATATTATTCCCTGCAAATCCCGATTGTTCTGTCCATTGCATGCCTGAATTTGTTGTTTTGTAAATAATTGAAGGAGAAGCCAGAATATATCCGGTTGATTTATTTGCAAAAGTAATACTCACATAATCTCTATTATTTTGTATTACTTGAGTCCAATTAGTACCCCCATTGGTAGTTTTTGAAAATACCCCATTACTTCCAATTAAAAAAGCATCATTTTCGTTAATCATATAAATAGACTTAAAAGAAGCGCTATCATTACTTATTATAATGTTCCAATTAGAACCACCATTTGTAGTTTTTAAAATGTGAGTATGAGTCAATGCCATACCCGTGTTTTCATTTACAAAATGTATTCCGCATACAGTGCTTGGAGTTCCTAGCCTATTATCTGATAATCCGCTTTCCTGTTTAAACCAGGAACTTCCTCCGTTTGTTGTTTTAACAATTACACCATCAACTCCACCTACATAAAAAATTTTATCTGAAAAACAATATGAAGTAATTAATCTAGTAGAGGTGATACTGTTTAACTTACTAATCCAATTTAAACCTGAATTTGTAGATTTATATATTGCACCTAAATGTCCGGTTGCTATTAAAGTAGTCGAATCCATATAACAAAAATCATCTATAGCAATGCTTACAAATTGCCAATTATTACCTGAATTTGTTGTAAACAAAATTCCTCGGGTATTATCCGATTTCACAATTCCAATTCTTTCATTATAAAACAATATTTTTTTCAAATCATACTCAGAATTCAGACCAGTATTTAGTGTAACCCAAGTGTTACCTGAATTGGTTGTTTTAGATACTACACCTCCTCGTCCTGAAATAAATCCTGTTTGAGAATTTACAAAATGAATATTATTCCAATAAGAAGATGGAATAGATGCGCTAACATAAGACCAATTTAATCCACCATTAGAAGTTTGCATTATACCTTGTGTATATCCTATAAATGCATCCCGTTTTCCTAAACACTTTATTACGTTTTCATTTAAAAAAGCAATATCATAAAGATAAGTTATTTGTGGGCTCGTAAAAGCTGCAAATAAAAACCAATTATTGCCTCCACTGGTAGTCTTATAAATTGAATAATTTCCATCTAAAAATAATCCAATATCATTATTAATAAATTTTATTGATCTTATATTATTTCCGTTTTCAAATACAACATACCAATTGTTACCGCCATTAGTAGTTTTTAATAATTTATTGTCATCTCTAAATAAAAATCCTGTTTCACCATTTATAAAAGTTACATTTTTAGTAGTTAGGACATTATTAACATTTTTATTAATCCATTTTTCTCCGGAATTTGTTGTTTCAATGTAAGCACCACCTCCACCAACAGCAATTGCTTTGGTTTCATTTAATGATGCAATAGAAAATAATTGATTGCCTTGAGGACGTGGATTTTGCCAATACCAGCCGGCTTGGGCATAAGCAGATTTGTTCGGTGAGAGAAATAATGATAAAAAAATAAGAAAATATATGGCTTTTCTTACCATTTCTTTTTGGCGATTAATTTAAACTTAAATATAATAGTCATATTTGTCAATGTTAAATTTTCAAAAACCTGAATCTTTTAGTTTAATTTTAATAAAATTAGTTTTATTTTGAATTACCTCTCAAAGCTTTTATGGGGATATACACAAATACTTACACACAGTCCATAATCTAATGAGCGATTCTTTATCGGAGTTTTCCGAAAAATTCAGCTGGTATAAAAAAATTGCCGACAAGCGTATCTATGAGCTTTCGGCTGACAGAAAAGTCATTGCTTCATTAATCTGGACAAAAGATAACGGCACGCTTGCGGAGGGGAGCTCGGCAGAAGGCAAATGGACATTTAAGAGAAGCGGTTTTTTCAGACCGGTTGTTACTATAAGGAAATTGAATGATGAAAAAAATTTTGCAGTGCTTAAATTCAGTTGGGCAGGTGAGTCCGAGCTTTCACTTTCAAACGGTAAAAAATATTTTCTAAAAAATTTGAATCTCTGGCGCGGCGAGTGGGGATTTATCGACGAAAAAGAAAACATTGTTTTGCAAACTGTCCCGAATTATAATAAGCGCGGTGCTGACGGGTTTGTGTATTTTAACTATAAAAGTGTTCCTAAAGAAGAATTATACTTGCTTATACTTTTAAATTGGTATATTATTGTTTCATACTCAGAAGAAGAAACAATATTATCTGCTAAATGAAACTTCCTGCCTATTTAAGAATTTCACTTGTGTATTTAATTTTTGGCGTTCTCTGGATCTTTTTTTCCGATACATTATTGTTCGCAATAATATCTGACCAGGAGACGATTAAAGAGCTGCAGATTTTCAAGGGCTGGGTTTTTATACTTCTGACAAGCGCTACATTATATTTCCTTATGAAAAGTTATTCAATTAAACGCGATCAGCTTGAATATGATTTGCGTGAAACGGAAAAACAGATTAAGGAAACGAACAAAAAACTTGTTGCGCTGACTGAGAATTTATATTTAGTCAGGGAAGAAGAACGATTGAATATTTCTATGGAGATTCACGATGAGCTTGGACAGCAGCTGACTGCTTTGAAAATGGGGATTTCTGCATTCGGAAGCATGATTAACAAAAACAGCGACAAGATGGATGAGAAAACATATTATGAATATAAAGCAGAGCTTGCCGATATGCTTAAGCTGAGCGACGAATCAATTAAAACCATTCGAAAAATTTCATCACACTTAAGAACTGAAGTACTTGAGAAGCTCGGATTGTTTGATGCGATAAGGTCTCACGCTGAAGATTTTGAAAAGAAATTCGGAATACCTGTAAAACTCGAAATGGATTATGAGGATGAAGCACGCAGATATGATAAGAAAAAAGAAATTGTTGTTTTCAGGGTTTTGCAGGAATCATTGACCAACATTGCGCGTCATGCTAAAGCAACAGAGGTGAAAATCTATCTGCTTGAAGAAAATAACATGTTAAATCTTGTAGTATCTGATAACGGTGTAGGATTTTTTATGAATGAAAGCAAAGAGTTCAACAGTCTCGGGATAATGGGAATTAAAGAAAGGGCGCGGCTGGTAAATGCTGGCTTAGAAATTGTCTCAAACCCCGGAAAGGGAACTATTGTTACTCTTTCAGTTCCTTTAAATTGAAGTTAATAATTTTGTTTTAAACTCTTCAACGAATTTTACTGCAGGCAAACCATCAAGTATGTTATGGTCAAGCATTGCGGAATACCTCAACCAGATTTTCCCATCTTCATTTAGTATAGAGCCGATTGCGAAAGTAAATGTGTGTATGCTGTCGGTTATCCCCTGTAAAGGTGAATCACCCATGTTATGAAGCGTCGTTATTGCTGTAGTGCCGAAATATTTTTTTATAAGCTCAGGTCTTCTGCTTACATAATGCCAGTATTTATTTCTCAGCCACAGAGGAAGTTTATAAAACCACATTGCATTTTTATCAAGGAGCTCAGAAACAGGTTTGCGTTTTGCAATGCTAATTTCATTATCGAAATCTTCGATACTCTTACTATGAGCATTTCGGATTATGTAAAATAACGGGATTATCTCACCTTCGATTCTTCTCACGACTGTAATTGCAACATCAACTTCATCAAACTCAATAACATTTTTTTGTTTTTCCCAATAAGTATTTATTGGATTTTTATTATCAGCAACAGTTCTGCTGTAGCAATATAAAAGATAAGGATAAAGCGGAATCTTTTTTTGTTCGAGCTTTGAAATGCACTCAGTCACGTCGAGCTTGCCAAAAATATAAGCATTATTTTTTCGTTTGCCGAGCGTAATCAAATCCTGAATTGCGTAACGAAGGATATTTATCTTTTTTTTCTTCACTTTTTACGATGAACTTTCAGAAATATTCCGTCTTTTGGTTTTAATGTAATGGAAGATGACAGCTCGACTTCTTTCTGATGCGCAAGCTTGAAATCATAATGTCTCATGATTTTTATAATCGAGATTAACAATTCCATCCATGCAAAATTATCCCCGAGACAAACCCGCGGTCCAGCTCCGAAAGGTATGTAAGCATACTTAGCAACTAGCTTTCTCTCGTCGTTTAACCAGCGCTCCGGACGGCACTTCAAAGGTTCGTTGTAAAATCTTTTATCTCTGTGAATAATAAAAGGGAATAATAAAACCGTCGAATTTTTTTTGAAAATATAATTATTTAAAATCAAATCTTCAGTTGGATTTCTCGAAATTGCCCACACAGGAGGGTACAACCTCAATGTCTCAGCAATAAGACATCGTGTATAAATCAATTTATCTAAATCAGAATATTTTATCTCTTCACTAAGAGAATTTATTTCTTCAAAAACTTTTTCTTTGATGTCGTGATGCTTTGCAAGAAGATAAAATGTCCACGCTAAAATTTTTGAGCTTGTATCAGATGCTGCTATATATAGAGTAATCACCTCATTGTAAATCGCAACCTCATCCATTTTATACCCTGAATTTGTCTTTGCATGAATCAGAGCATCAAGCAAATCCTCTTTTCGTTTATGCGATTGAATTCTCTCTTTAATTATTTTTTTTAACTGTGCATCAAATTTCTTTTTAATTTTTTTGAAACGGATTGATTCGGGAATAGGCAGTTTAAGTGATATGTCAGGAGCAATAAGAAGCAGAGGACTTGCATTATAGAACAGCTTGTTTAAATATTGTCCGATTGTAATTAATTCTTCATAACAATCATCCGAGAAAATACTTTGAAGAATCATCTCAACAAATAAATCACCCGATTCTTCATGTATCTCAATGTGTTTCCCTTGTGCAATTTTTTTATCCCATTTGCTAAACATATCATCGATGCTCACGATAACATTATTCATATACTTTGACACGCTGTTCTTTTGAAAAAAAGGTGCCATCATCTTACGGTGTGTGTCGTGAACTTCGCCTTCGCTTGAAATTAGTCCTGTTCCTAAAATTATTTTTAATCTCTGAACCGAAGTGCCTTTCAGGAATTTATCGGGATGTTTTACAAGAATCTTTTCAACTAAATCCACATCGCTGATTAAATACATGTGATGCTTCATAGCTTTAAAGTGAACCGCATCACCGTATTTTTTATGCAGGTCTATTAAATAATCTAAGATTTTAAAATAAAAACTGTAGCTTGCATTCGCTCCGAAGAAACTCTCTTCAGGTCCGGGAGGGAATATATATTTTGTTTCTTGTTTTGTCAAATTACAATTTTAATTTTCTCAATTTTGGCGAGCCCGCCGCTATTACAACAACTACAATTAATGTCATAACAGAATTAAAAACAACCGAAGGGACCGTTCCCATAAGCTTTGCCATCAAGCCGGATTCAAATGCTCCTATTTCATTTGATGAACCCACAAAAATTGAATCCACTGAAGAAACACGTCCTTTCATGTTATCAGGTGTTTTTAATTGTATAATCAACGACCTGATAACAACACTCACTGCATCAAATGCTCCGCTGAGAGCTAATGCAAATAACGATAAATAAAAACTTTTTGAAATGCCGAATATCATCATACTAAGTCCGAATAAAAACACCGTTACAAGCAAATTTCTTCCTGCGTTTTTCGTTAATGGACGACGTGTCATATATATAGCCATCATTACTGCGCCGACTGCCGGAGCTGCCCGCAATGCCCCAAGTCCTTCAGGTCCGACAAGTAAAATTTCTCCCGCATATATCGGAAGAATTGCAACCGCTCCGCCGAACAGCACGGCGAATAAATCGAGCGAAATTGCCCCGAGAATTATTTTATTCTTAAAAACAAATTTAACACCTGCAGTTAAACTGTCTTTCAAGCTTTCTTCTTCATTGAAATCAGGAACAGGCTTACTTTTAATCATCATAAGAAAACCAATTGAAGCAAAAGTGAGCAAAGCATCGACTGCATAAGCAGCTGTAACACCTGCGAATCCGTAAATCAGCCCTCCGAGTGCGGGACCGACAACCATTCCGAATTGCCAGTTAGACGTATTCCATGAAATTGCATTCGGATATATTTCTCTCGGAACAATCTGCGCAAGGAAAGCAAAGTTAGCGGGACTCAGATAACCCCGCGCAATACCGCTCAAAAAAATCACACTATATATAAGAACAAGACGGTTATCTGCAAGAAGCGAGCTTATGTTTGTTGAAATAAATAAAAGCGATACAGAACAGAAAATCATTCCGAGAGAAGCCCAGAAAATTATTTTTTTCCGGTCGTTTCTGTCAACAACGTGCCCGGCATAAAGAGAAATCAAAATTGACGGAATCGCCTCTGCAAGCCCGATTAATCCAAGCGAAAACGGGTCTTTGGTAATTTCATAAACCTGCCATCCGACAATCACCGCCTGCATTTGTGTTGCAAGCACCATAGATAAACGTGTCAGAAGAAAAAACTTAAATTCCTTAATCTTAAGCGCAGAAACTTTTTCCATTTGCTTTGCAAAATATTCTATTTATAAATCAAATTCAGCGTATAAACCCTATGAATTATAAAGTTATGAAACTTGTTTATGAATTATATCGTAATTAAATTCAATTACCGGATAATTTCTATAATTTAAAGAGTGAAACCCCTCATACTTGCAAAGTTAATTTTGTTCGCGGCATTGCTGTTTTCCTCCGTTGGCTTCTCACAGGAGTCAGGAAGCATAGACAGCACAAGAAGCACCGATGGAGAAAAAGTACAGAAGACTGTTAACATTTCAAGTGATACTTCAAGTATAAAAGAATCTGAATTTAAACCTAACATTACCCCCGAACTTCATATCAACAAAATTCCGAATAACTCCATTACGATTGATGGAAAAATTATCGAGGAAATCTGGAAAGAAGCATCCGTTGCGGATAACTTCACTGAAATAAATCCCGGAGATAACGTGAAGCCCGAAGTCGATACAAAAGTATATGTCGCTTATGACGACGATGCGATTTATTTCGCATACATTTGTTATGATGACATGTCAACTGTTCGCGGAAGCATGTGTGACAGGGATTTTATGTATCAGGATGACTGGGTCGGACCGTTCATCGATACATACAACGATGAAAAACAGGCGTTTGAATTTTATGTGAACCCTCAGGGCATACAAGGGGATTTATTCTGGACAGTGAACAACGAAGATTCAAGTCCTGATTATATTTATGAATCCGAAACTCAAAGATATAATGACAGGTGGACAGCTGAGATTCGCATTCCTTTTAAGTCATTAAAATTTCCTGATACGGAAGAACAAACCTGGCGTGTGCATTTGCTTCGCAACCGCGTGCGCGGCGCAAGGCAGAGAATTTATTGGGCATCTGTATCGCGTGATAACCCCAATTTTCTCGGGCAGGCAGGAATTTTCAAAGGCATAAAAAATATTAAACGCGGAAAAAATCTTGAGATAATGCCTTACATAGCCGGAAATCAAACGAGCGCGGTTAATAATTCTCAGGTTCCTGTTCTTGAACATGATAAGGTAAATCTTAATATCGGTGGAACACTTAAATATGGAATTTCATCAACAACAACTTTAGATTTTACGTATAACCCGGACTTCAGCCAGATTGAAGCTGATGCTCAGATAATAGATGCTAATAATCCATTCGCATTATTTCTTCAGGAAAAGCGACCGTTCTTTTTGGAAGGGTCTTCGGTTTTTAATGTGCCGGGAAATATTGTTTATACAAGAGCAATAAACAATCCGCTGTTTGCAAGCAAGATAACCGGGAGAATCGGGAAGTATGAGTTCGGTTATATGAACGCGTATGACCATAACACAACTTTTCTTGTTCCACTTGAAGAAAAAACCTATATCGTTCCTTCTAATAGAAAGTCGCTTTCAAATATATTGAGAGTAAAGTATGATTTAGGCAATGAAAGCTTTGTGGGAATGATTTATTCGGACAGGGAATTTACAAAAGACAGCACAAAATCTTTTGACTTCAGCGGATATAATAGAATAATCGGAATTAACTGGCGTTATGCCTTCGCAAGCAATTATCTTGTAATAGGACAAGCGCTTGGATATTCAACAAAAGAGCTTAACGATACTGCGTTATTTAATGAGCAGGATAAGTTTGGAAATAATAATCAATATACTGCTGCATTCAACGGTGAGAGCTATAATGGTCTTGGAGGATTTCTTGCATTCAGCAGGCGCGCAAGAAACTGGTGGTTTTATAATGAAGCCTCATACTCTCCTCCGGTTGCGCGGAAAGATAACGGATTCATAAGCCGCAACAACATTATGGATTTTTATTTCGAGCAGGGGTACAGCATTTATCCTGAAGGCAAAGTTGTCAATGACTTTACGCCGAACTTCTGGGGCTATATGAGATGGGATACAAAAGGTGCACCGCGGGAGCAATTTTTGCAATTGCAAACTACAGTAGCATTTGCAAATGGAATTTATATTTATCCTGCATATCTTGCTGTTAACAATGAAGTTTATGGAGGAATAAATCACAGGAACGTTAACCGCTGGAGAATCGGTTCGGATATAAATTCATTCAAGCTTATACGCGGCGGATTTAATTATGAAAAAGGTAAATACATAGTGAGGCAGGATAATCCATACGTGGGGAATGGACAAATTTTGAATTTTTGGTTCACGTTTCTCCCAATTGACAGAATAAGAATGGATTTTGAATACAGTTATGAAGATGTATCACAGAACGGAAACGATGCGAGAGAATATGCAGGTTATGTTATGAACAATAAAGTTACTTATCAGATTGATAAGCATTTTGCATGCAGATTGGTTACGCAATACAATAGTTTTTCAAACAGTTTTAACTTTGACCCGCTTGTAAGCTACAAGTGGAATCCCTTCACGGTACTATATGTCGGTTCGACTCACAGCTTCGAGGAGTTCAGCGGCGCAAACAACCATAACTTCTACAAAGAATCCTACCGCCAGATATTTTTGAAGTTCCAGTATTTATGGAGCTTGTAAAAATGCGAGATGTCAGACGTAGGCGTGATACGTGAGATGTGAGATGTGAGATATAAGATGTGAAAAGAAATATAATTCAATTAAGTGAAGTCATTCCCGCGAAGGCGGGAATCCCAGTCTGGAAAATATTATTTTATCTCTCTCAAAACCTCTCTCGCTTTCTCGGCGTCTTCTTCGAGGACTTTAATCATAATATTGTTACTGCCATTTTCGAGGTTCACTAAAAACTCTCCCGTGACCATATGTCTTATATTGTTTTCATCTAAAATCTGTTTGCAGATTTGTATTATAGCGATATTATCCGATGTAAAAACGGTTACAAGCATAATTTTGTTTTATGTAAAATTACAAAATTTAAATTATTTTACACCATAGATTTTTTTAGCCAGCGCATACACTCCAAAAGCAAAAAACGGAGCTGCAAAGACATCGATTGTATAATGAGCTTTTTGCAGAATAACACACATGGCAACTATAATTAAGCTCACCAATAAAAAATATTTAAAATATTTATCGGCTTTAAGCTTTATGTCATTGTTCGAAAAATTTGGAGCATTAAAAGCCAGCAAAGTAATCAACGTGAGCGTCGAAGTATGTCCCGAGAAGAACAAATCTTTCATCACGGGCTGACCTGTTCCTAAAAGAAAAACCAAAGGGTCATTGAATTCAATTGCTCCAGCAGGAACATCAAGAGGGGTAACATACATCGTAAATAATCTCGTCCACACTAAAAATGTATATGAAGTGACTGCCATCATGAGCAGTTTAGGTCTGAAAGAAGCATATATAAGAAAAGAAATCAGGGAGATATAGATAAATGCGAAAGCTATGGTGTCGAGATTAACAGCATTGAAAAATTCAAGAATAGGGTCATTCAGTTGAACGGTATAATTACGATTCTCATTAAAAACTAAGAACTGCGTAAAAATATTTAAACTGGCAAACAGAAAAAGAAAATTGAAAATGAAAATAAAAACATTTTTCTTTGCAGAAAAAAACTCTTTCCAGTTTTTAATCCACATCAGGTCGATTTTTTGATGGTTATTATAAACTCAGCGCCTTTGCCTTTCTCGCTGTTAAGGTTAATATCAGCGTTAATGACATCACAAAGTTTTTTTACGATTGATAAGCCAAGTCCTGAAGAGGATTCACCTCCGGTAGGTCTTGCTGAAAGCTTTGCGTATTTTTTGAAAACTTTTTCTTTATCTTCTTTTGAAAACCCGGGTCCTTCATCCTTGATGGAAATTGATATATGCAGTTCATCAGACACGAGAGTAACTTGAATCTTCTTGTCACACGGAGAAAACTTAATGGCATTTGATAAAATGTTATCCAGTATCTGATGCAGAATAAAAGAATCCATATTCAAAGTAACCAATTCGGCAGGCTTATTATAAATCAGTGCTATGCGTTTCTGTTCGGATTTAAAATGATATAAATTTATTACTTCTTCTATAATCTCGTTTAGGTCGATTTTTTTGAAATTCGGATTTATTGTCCCGCTGCTCAAACTTCGGTCACTTAAGATATTCTCAATGATTTCAAGCATTTGCTTTGAGCTTTCGATTACGTAATCAAGATTTTCAAGCGATTCGGAATCGAGAACTTTTTCATTGTCTTCTTTTAATAATTGAGAAAGTCCTATCACGTTATTAAGTGGATTTCTTAAATCGTGTGTCGCAATGCTTATAAACTCATTTTTCTCTGACAGTAAAATGTTAAGCTGGTTATTTTTATCTTCGAGCTGTTTATTAATTGCGGTAAGTTCAAGATTTTTTTGCTTTGCGAACTCTGCCTCCGCCTGAAGGTTGTCAATTTGATGAACCGTTTCTAAATGCTCGAGCTGTGCTTTCACATTATCGACATATATCTTATTCTGCAGCTCCATATACTTTCTGAAATACTCAAGCGCAGTTTTATGAGAATTCATATGCGTATGAAGGTCGCCTAAATTATAATAGAGGTTTCTGAGCTTGTCAGTGTATTCATTTTTTATGGAAATATCTTCAACGATTTTATAAGATTCTTCAGCTTTCTTATGTCTTCCTTCTTCTTTATGGATGTTGCCGAGATTCATTATTGCATTGGCATAATTGGAATAATCATTCTGTCTCAAAAATATTTCCGCTGCTTCCTCAAATGCAGCCAGAGCGTTAACTGTTTCGCCCTGCTCTCGTTTCATCGCAGCTATGTTGTTCAAAAGCCGCGCGTGGGTATTTATATCATTTAATTCATTACTGATTGCAATTGCCTGATTGTAATATTCAAGAGATTCATCGAACCTCTTCATAAAACTTAATATTAAAGCGATATTTGCAAGAAGCGTCATTTTAGTCCGTGTGCTTTTAACCGAATCAATGTCCTTCAGGACATCCATTCTGATTTTTAAAGCTTCTTCAAAATTCTGAAGCTTCAAATGAACAACAGCAAGATTATCATAAGTTTTTATTAATGCTTCTTCATCGTTTAACCTTTTGAAAATTGAAATAGATTTCTGATAGTGTTCAAACGCCTTGCCATATTCAGCAATCTCTTTGAACATTGTTGCTATGTTGGAGTGCAGGTGAGCAATCTCGAAATCATTTTTATTCTTAGTCTGAATTTCAAGCGCCCTGTAGTATTTTTTCAGTCCTTCTTTTGTGCTTCCTGTTTTGTAATCAATCTGTCCGAGGTATCTAAGCGTGGTAGCAATATTGTGCTCATCATTGATATTTGTAAAATAATTCAATGCAGTTTCAAATTGTTCACGAGATTTTTCCAATTCTTCTTTCAAGAAATGAGAATACCCCGAAATTATTAAATGGAGAAATTTCCCTTTTTCGTAATTTATTTCTTCGGAAAGTTTTTTTGCCTCATCAGCAAGCTGAAGCGCGCGGGTGTTTTCGTCGTGTTTTATTTTTTCCGCTTCGTAATAGAGGGAATTGATTCTTAAGATTGTCTCGGAATTATCCACTAATTAGAAATTTAAACTTAGAGTTAAATTTAAATAACAAAGGAGATTAATCATCAGACTAATCTCCTTTTTGAGCTGGTGAAGGGACTTGAACCCCCGACCTGCTGATTACAAGTCAGCTGCTCTACCAACTGAGCTACACCAGCATAATTTATTCAGATTATTAAAATAAGCAATTTTTTATTTTATTAAAATCATAAAATAAATGATTTTTAGATGAAATTAATTGTAAGCAGGTTAAATAACGACAAATTTGAATCTTTAATTAATTGCTTGCGTAAATTTACATCAGTATATTCACCAAAAATATTATGAGCAATAATATTGAACTTGAAACAATTTATAATTTAAATCACGGAGTTATACATACTAATCTCAAAGGAATTACACAGGAAGAAAGCATTAAACCATCCGGGGAGGGCGGAACATCGATTAACTGGATTCTCGGACATCTTATTTTGACCCGTGACAGTATTTTTCAAATTCTCGGTGTTGATAAAATGTTTCCTGAAAGTCTTAAACCCATTTATTCGAGAGGCACAAAAAATGTTACAGCAGAAAATGCAGAAAAGCTTGAAACTCTTTTGCAGCTTCTCGATAAAACTCAGGAAGTTTTGAAGTCCGAAATAGAAATGTCTCTTGATGAAGAAAAAAGAAAAAATGTTGCATTCTTCGGATTTCATGAGTCATATCACGCGGGTCAGTTGGGAATTATGAGACGAGTGATTGGTAAAGAGGGAAGTATTAAGTAGCAAAAATTAAAAAGGCAAAAGTAAAAAACCTTTTGCCTTTGGAAACTCATTAAGTATTTTTCGTAATTTTAATGCATTGCAGGTTCTTTCTGGTCTTTGGGAAGCTTGCAGCAATCATCAAGATTTTGATATGCTACAGGGTCTGCTTTAACGCCGTTTGCATCATAACCTGCCTTGGCAATTAACTCTTCGACCTTTCCCGCAGAAGTTAAGTTCTTGTCAATCTCAACATCAGCTTTCAGATTTTTTATATCAACAGTCGTCTTAACTATGCCCGGCTGATTTTTCAAAGCAGTTTCAATATTTTTTTTACAGGTTCTGCACTGAACAGTCGGAAGCGATATGGTTATGACTTCAGTTGAAGCTGTCTGCTGTGTGTTTGAATTATTTGACGAGTTGTCAGATGTATTTTGTGAATTCTTATTGCATGAAATAATTATTCCAGAAATAAGAAAAAATAATAAATATAATTTTAATGCTTTCATTTCTTTATAAATTTAATTAACTGCTACTTGCGTTTGCGCGTTTTCTTTGGCTTAGTAGTAGTCGTTTTCTTTTTAGTAGTTGTTTTTCCTTCAGATACTATGAGTGTCTGTCCTATAAGAATAACATCGCCATCTTCAATTTCATTCCATTCAACTAAATCGTTAATGCTGATATTGAATTTATCGGCAATCATTGCAAGATTATCGCCTTTTTCTACAGTATAGGTTTTTTGTTTTTTTGATTTTTCGTTTGATTTGCTTGACTTATCGGTTTCTTCATTGTTAGCAACTTTTTTATCGGAATAAATTGTCAGCTTTTGTCCGACCATAATCATGTCACTTTCCAAATTATTCCATTCCATTATGTCGTCGATTGAAACTCCATATTTACCTGCTATTACTGAAAGATAATCGCCTTCTTCAACTGTGTATGATTGCGATTTTCCTGTATTCTTTTTTGTTTCTTTAACCGTTTCTTTCTTTGTATCGGTTTTTTTAGTTTCTTTCGGGGTAGAAGTACTAATTTCTTTTACATCAGCATCCTTCTTTGTGTTTGTCTTAGTATCCGTTTTGACAAAGTCTTCTTTTTTCTTTTCAGTTTTTAAAGGTTCTTCTTTCTTAGTATCTTTTTTTGTGGTCTCTTTTTTAGTTTCAGTCTTTTTGTTGCTTGTGTTGTCTTTCTTGGTCGTAGTTGAATTTTTATTTCCGGTATTGTTCTTACTATTTACCAAATCTTTAAAGAAAGAACCGTTATCGTTTGAGCTGACTTCTGAGTTTGTTTCAGTGTTTTGGGTCAGATTAACATTCTCAATGTTGGTATTATCAAGGCTTCCTTTATCACCTGATGATGTAATGATAATAAGCTGTTGTCCTTTTTTAGGATATTTTCCATAGCCAAGCTTGTTCCAGATTCTTATGTCAGTAGGTCGGACTCTGTGCTTAATTGCAATACTGCTGAGCTTATCGCTTTCAAGAACAACGTAAGTTTGTTTAGCTGTTGCATTGAATGACGCAATCTTTCTTGTGTCAAGAGGGAAGTAACCTTTTACTTTAAATTTTGTTGCTGCGACCTGTCCGAAATTAAATTTTTCATTTCCGGCAAACTCAGGTGAACTCATGCCGTTTTTTTCAAAGCTTGCTTTTTTATAGTTCTCTGCAAAGGTTTTGTATGTATTATGAGGAATTCTTATTTGATATGCCTGGTCATATACAGGCGTAACATCATTTGTAAGCTCGGGATTTAATTCTCTTATAGTCTCAATATCAGAACCTGTCATCTCCACAATCTGGTCAAATGTAAGTGAAGCTTTTATATTCACTCGGTCATAAGAAATCGGCTTACCCATCTCAAGGTCGGTAAATCCGTAAACTTCAGGGTTTCTATAAATAAACGAAAGCGCAAGGATTGATGGAACATAATTTTTTGTTTCTCCGGGCAGATAATTCCGCATCTCCCAGAAATCCCTTGAACCGCTTTTTCTTATTGCGCTGTTGACTCTTCCCGGTCCTGCATTGTAGGCAGCGAATGCAAGATACCAGTCATCGAAAGTATTGTATAAATCTATCAGGTGGCGTGCGGCAGCATCGGTTGATTTTTCAAAATCCCTTCTGTCATCGCGGTGTTCATCCTGATAAAGTCCATAAGAATATCCTGTTGCAGGCATAAACTGCCATAAGCCAACTGCTCCAGCGCGTGAGACAATTGTCGGATTTAATCCTGATTCCTGTACAGATAAATAGATTAATTCCTCAGGCGCGCCGTAATGCTTTAAAATCTTCCTCATTATCGGGAACAACTTGCCTGAACGGTACATTGTTTTGTCGATGAAATTTTTTCCGCGTTCTGTCTTGCTAAAGAAATCTATGTATTCTTCGACGACACTGTTTTTTATTAACGGTAAATCTTTTCCGTCGGGAAGCGGCTCTATGCCGTCATCAACTTGTGTTACTTCATTAATTTTTTCATAATCTATTGAAAGTTTTTTTGCGAATTTAAATACCTGGCTGTTTTCAGGAATGTTTGATTGCGTGCTGAGATAATCCTGAACAATGCTCACAGCGAGCTCATTGTAATCATTCTTCCAGCTTAAATTGCCCGGAGCATCCAAAACTTTATTATCAACATCGCTTAACATTTTCAAAGCATTATCGAATGCGCTTCGCGATTCATTATCCTGAAAGCTTTCATTATAACTTAATGCTTTTTCGTAGAGAAGAAATGCTTTATCAAGGCGGGTGTAAACTTCAATTGAGTCCTGAATTCTTCCGGCATTCGGGTCAACTTCACTACTGCCCGAACATCCGTTTAATAAAGTTAATGCTACAGCAAGGTAGAATAAACTGTAAAAAAAACTTTTATAAGACATAAAAATTTTTTTCATAATTTACTTAATTTGATTTAAAAAATGTCTTTTTATGAAAGACTTGTCCTTAGAAATTAAGGTTAATTTAAGGTTTTTTAGCAAAAATAGCAAGTAAAATTTTCATTGTAACATATTTTAAATTAAAGCAATTAATAACTTTCATTTAAGTATCACTTCAAAAGAAAAAGCCCCGCTCAATTTCTTGAGAAGGGGCTTTCATTGGAGGATACTCTAAGATGAGGGTTGAGTATCTTTGGAAAAAACTCTTAGATTTAGTTTTTGTATGTAATTGTGTAGTTGAATTTCGTTCCTGCGTATTCTTTTCCTGTCCACAAATTCAGTTCGTTTAGCTGTTTTTCAACATTGGCTTTAAGCGACTCATTTAATCCGGTAATGTTTGAAAAACTTAGCTTACCGTTTTCTTCAACGCTAACTAAAACTGAAACGTTCCCTTTTAAGTTTTTATCGCGATAGTTTAAAAGCGGATTAGTAAGTTTGGTTTTAATTTCGTTTACCAATTGGTAATTTAAGTCTTTTACTGCAAATTTTGTTTCGGCATTTGCACTTGTTGACATCACAACAAAGCATAACACTGCCATTAAAAACACGTATTTTAATGTTTTCATTATTAAAAAATCTCCCTTTTTGGTTTTATCTTGTTGTTGGAATTTTCGGAAGTAACAAGAAATGTTAATTATTTATGTATTCGTATAATTCTAAAAAAAGTTACACCTTTACAATTTCTTAACAAAGAAAATTTCCGTTAAAATTTGTGATAATTCGTGGCTGTTTTCTGAATTTGTTTTACGTTTTACGTTTTACATTTTATTTTCTCGATGGAAAAAAATTATCAATTCACGGTTCCTGATATAAAAACGCGTCAACGTATTGATAAATATATTGTCAACTTCGTTGAAAACGCCTCACGCACAAAGCTTCAAAAAATTATCAATCTCGGCAACGTTACCGTCAACGGTGAGATTATAAAATCAAATTACATTGTAAAGCCGGGCGATGAAATCGAAGTCGAGATGCCCGTTCCCGATAAGCAGGACGTTCTGCCTGAGAATATTCCTCTCGATATAATTTATGAAGATGAGTATTTAATGATTGTGAATAAGCCCGCAGGAATGGTAACGCATCCCGCATATAAAAATTACAGCGGTACGCTCGTGAATGCGATAATGTACTACGCTGAACAAAAGCACGATAAGCTTTCAAACCTCGGAGGATTTGAGCGCGCGGGAATTGTTCATCGTCTCGATAAAGATACTTCTGGGATTCTGGTAATAGCAAAAGATGAAGTTACTCATAGAAAATTATCAGAACAATTTTTTAAGCACTCGATTGAAAGAGAATATAATTCTATTATATGGGGACATTTGAAAAAGAAGTCAGGAACAATTAATGAAAAGCTCGGACGAGATAAACGTGATAGAAAAAAAGTTGCAGTGTATAAATCAGATGATGATGCAGGCAAAATTGCGATTACCGATTACGAAGTAATCGAAGAATATGATTTTTTATCTTTGGTGAAATTAAAGTTGCAAACAGGCAGGACTCATCAAATCAGAGTTCATCTTGCTCATCTTGCTCATCCTGTATTTGGTGATGAGACTTACGGTGGAACAGAACCGCATTCGGTTCAGGTAACAGCAAAGATGAAAGCAACGGTAAAAAATTTACTGGAGATTATGCCGAGACAGGCACTACATGCGAGAGTGTTAGGCTTCATCCATCCTCACACAAACCGGTACATGAAATTTGAAACCGATTTGCCTGAGGATATGAAAAAGCTGATTGCGAAGGTTAAGAGATAAATTATTTAGTACGACAGGCATTCCTGCTTGTCGGGACAGAAAAGAATGTCCGTCCTACTAACAATTGGAATTACTTACCCATAAAATATCCGGTGATGCCACCAATAACTGCGCCGCTTATTGTTCCGAGAATCAATCCTTTTGTAGAGCCATTCTGACTTACAGGACCTCCATCATTCGTTCCGGTTAAATTGCCGACACCGAATCCCAAAAGTCCGCCGCCGACAGCTCCGACTCCCACTCCAATCATTGAACTTTCAAACTTGGAAAGCTGTCCGTTTGCTTCAACATTGTTATACAAACGGTCATAGTAATAATCATCATAATAATTATCATAATATCCGAATCTATAATCCCTGTCTCTTCTTCCGTAGCTTGGATAAGAATACTTTTTGTAATTACGACGATATCCATATCTGCGCCAGTAATAATCATCGTACAACGAATATCTTCTGTAACGATGCCTATGATTATCATAACCAGGCGCTTCACTGCTGTTATTGTTTTTATTGTCTATGCCAGGACCTCTGTCATCTGAATTTCTATCTTGTGAACCTCTATCAGAACCTTTGTCTTGCGAACTTTGCTCACTGCTGTTTGTGGTTCCGTTGCTATTTGAACTTTTCTGCGCAAATACATTTCCTGAAGCAAACGAAATCGCAACTATTGCGAATAAAACAACAAATATATTTTTCATAACTTTATAAAATGTTTACTTATTTGACTATAATACTTAAACATTGGTTTAATCAAATAGTTTCTTATTTTTAGCGCAAAAATCATCCCTTTTCATACCAAATTTGGCATAAATTTATGATTACATCGACGGCTTTTTGCATATCCTGAGTTGATGTCCATTCAAGCTTTGAGTGAAAAGCATGTTCACCCGCAAAGATATTTGGGCAGGGAAGTCCCATGTAAGATAATCGCGAGCCGTCGGTACCGCCGCGAACAGCGTTTAACTTAGGTTCGAGTCCTGCCATTCGCACAGCTTCAATCGCATATTCAATAAGCTTAGGATGCTCATCTAAAATCTTTTTAAAATTTCTATATTGTTCTTTTACCGTGAACTCATATTTGGCGCGTTTGTATTTTGCAAAAACTTCTTTCGTGATTGCAAGCAGTAAATTTTCTTTATCCTTTAAACCTTCATCGTCAAAATCACGGATGATGAATTTCAAAATCGAAACGTCATTGCCTCCGTCAAAATGTATTGGATGAATAAACCCGTCCTTGCCGTCAGTTGTCTCCGGTGAGAGCATAATTTTCGGCAGACCAGAAATTATTTCAGCTCCTATTTTTATTGCGCCTTCCATTTTATCTTTTGCAAATCCGGGATGAGTATTAAAGCCGTTTATTTTAATCGTAACTTCATCGGCTGAGAAAGTTTCATCTTCGATGCTCCCAACAGACTCACCATCCATCGTATAAGCATAGTCTGCTCCGAGCTTTTTCAAATCAACTTTATCGACTCCGCGTCCGATTTCCTCATCGGGCGTAAACAAAATTTTTATCGTTCCGTGTTTTATGTCAGGATTTTTTATGAGATTATAAACAGCATCCATAATTTCGGCAACGCCGGATTTATTGTCCGCTCCCAGAAGCGTTGTTCCGTCTGAGGTTATTATATCGTTGCCGATTTGATTGTCTAATTCGGGATTATCTTCGGGGGATAAAACCTGAGAAGCATCACCCGGCAAAACTATGTCTCCGCCCCGGTAATTCTTGTGAATTACGGGCTTTACATTTGCCCCGCTCATTTCAGGAGAAGTGTCCATATGTGAGCAAAAACAAATTACGGGAACTTTCCTATCCCCATTTGAAGTAAGAGTTCCATAGACGTATCCATATTCATCTAACTCAGCGTCTTTAATACCCATTTCTTTAAGTTCTTTGACCAGCACTTTGCCAAGATTTTTTTGCTTCTCGGTTGACGGATAAGTAGGCGACTCGGGGTCTGATTGAGTATCAATCCGGACGTATCTTAAAAATCTTTCCGTGCAGGTATATTCTTTATTCATAAAATTGTTTGCGTTTTATTTCTTAAAAAATACAAGTATTTTAACTAAAAAATCATCCAAATGAACATAAAATTACTTTTTTTATTTTTAAATTTAGTATTTTTTGCTTCTTTATCAGCTCAGAATGTAACCGAGAAAAAAATATTTCATCTCGATTACAAAGGTAATCCCGACCCCTACAATCTTATACTTGATTCCGTTACAGGTAAATATATTTATATGTATTATTATGAAGAGCAATCAAAAAATTTTCTGATTGCCGATGGTTCTGTTTCAGAGCAATTTGATTTCATAAGCATTTCCGATACAAAGTTTGACAAGCAGGGAAATTTTTTCACAACAGCCGGAAATTATAATTCCGATTACGGCATCGATAATTATTTTTTAATCATAAACAATAAGAATGTTAAGAATTATGATTACATAGATTCTTATTCATCCTATGTTAATGAACAGGGACAGTATGTTTTTATTTTCAAAGAGTTTGGATTCTTCAAGTTCGGTTATATAAATGCTAATGGTGATATGACCCAATCAGAAAGTTTCGATAACATAAAACCGATTCAAAAGACTTATCCTTATGTTGCGCCGGGTGACCCTCAGCCGAATTACAATGATATGTTTTTCACTGATGCTCAGGGAAGAAGGGGGTTTGTGGTTATCAAAGATGGCAAAGCAGGATTTTGGTTTGGCGACCAGCAGATGGGGATGACGGATTATTCAGATATAAATGAAAGCAGTGTTGTTTATGATAATAATGGAAATCTAGCTTACGTGGCAAAGACCACCGGAAAATTTTACGATTATGATAATCCCGGAATAGGCGAGTTCGTTGTAGCTAACAATACACAATACGGTACATTTAAAACAATAATTACTCCGATTGTATTTACATCGGATAATAAACCTGTTTATGTGGTTTCAGATTCTATTGATATGTACATTTATAAATATTATCCGGTCATCGGAAGTGAAAGACAGACTCCGATGGCGAACGGAACTGCCATTGACGGCTTTACAGGTTATATTTACGATTTAAGGATCGATGCTTCAGGCGATATAAAATATAGTGCAACTTCAGTTTATCCTGCTACAATATCTCCGATGGAAACCGAATATGGATATGATTATATGACTTATGATGTTACAAATAATAATGCCCTTGAACTTGGTGTCGGCATAGGGCAGTTCAAAAAAACTTCTTCAGGCGGTTATCTTTATTCTGCTGTTGATCAGTCAACATATAAACCTGAAAAGAAAAAATATTATATAATGGAATATTCAAACGGAGCAGTTACAAAATATTCCAACTCAACTTATAATTACCTGCTTGATTATGGCTATTCACCTGATGGACAATTTTATTACATAATGGATAAGTACGGCGAGTATCAGGATTCATATGCACCTTTGCTGAACAGAACAATTGTGAATGTTAATAATAAAAATTATGAATGCCAGAGTGTTTCATATTTTGGTGATGCAATGACTACAGGTTATATTTGTTTCGGCAAAAACGGCGACTATGCTTTTGCGGAAAATAAACTATTGGATACAGTAACATATACGAATGTCAGCTATGTAATGACAAATAATGGCAAGCTTCCTTTTGCAACAACTATTTCGACCGATGCAAAAGGTTATAATTATATTACTAATATGTTTTATTCAACAAACGGTAAATTGCTTTATGTAGGTTCCTTGTATGGCAATAATCCTGAATCAAGTTACTCAGAAAATGAAATTGTTATTGATAGTAAGCCGACAGGACAGGTTTATGGGATGCTTAGCTTCCTGAATTATGATAAAGAATCAAATACAGTTTCATTTCTCGGGCAGAGAGGAAAGGATATTTACCAGGTTTCTATAGATTTGAACTAAATTAAAATTACTTTGATATATTAAAAAGAGCCGTTTAATTTTATTAAACGGCTTTTCTTTTTTTGACTGATTCATCTAATTTCTCCAATCATAGAATTTCATTTCCCCATCATTCATTTTTAAAACTACTGCTCCTGTTTCATTAAGATTTATAAAACTTGTATTTTCCTCAATACTTAATTTACCATTCAATTTATTATTCGAAGTAAAATAAATATCGCTTTGCACTAAGTCATATGAAAACAAAGAATCATTTTTGGAGATATATGTAATATTATCAGTCAACAAATCTTTGTATGAAACAAAAAAATATTTCGTTGAAGCAGGATTAATGCTATTTAAATAAAGAATATTTTCATTCCGGTATTTTATTATGGCTGAAGCATTATTTATTTCACCTTGTGCAGGAGACAGCATATATATTTTCAAATCATCAGAAAGATTATAAATTGTACCGACAGATAAAGAATTGGGTTTATTCACATTAATAAAAATGTTTGAATTACCGTTTTCTGATTTTTTCAGATAGGGAATAACAACTCTATCAAAGCTATTTTTATCTTTATCCGAATATAGTATTAGATTTTTAGTATCTGCATTGACCACAACAGCATCGTCATTTTTGGCATCGAGAAACGTTATTGATTCTGTTTTATTAAAATTATAATTACTTAAAAATATTCCTGCGCACAAAATTACCGTAACCGACAAACGAAACACAAAATTTTCTTTTCTCATTGTTGCAAGCAAAATCAATATTATGTAAGTAAATATTAAATTTACAATATTGAATTTATAAAACTCGATGAAAGCGAATTTTAACGATGACAGCCAATCAATAATGAAAGATAAAATATTCATTGCGAAATTATTCGTATACGAAATAATGTTCGATAAATAATCCGAAAATAAACTGACAAGAATCTGTAAAAATCCTGTTGCAAGCACAAAATTTGAAACAGGAACTGCAATGATATTGGCAGCAATTGAAACAATTGAGATTTTTCCGAAATATGATGCGCTGACGGGAATTGTCCCTATGATTGCAGCAGTCGAAATGACTATTAACAAAAACAACCACCTGAATAAAAAATTGTTTGTGAACCTGTATTTGAAAATTTTATTTTCAACCTGTCTGAAAACGGTTTCATAAATGAATACCATTGAGATTAAAGAAACAAAAGATAAAATAAACCCTGCATCAAAAAGCTGCTTAGAATCATAAACCAGAATTACTATTGCGGATACTGCAACGATATTATAAAATACAATCTTCTTTTCAATGAGATATGCAATAATGAACAATATTCCCATAGTTGTTGCACGGACAATTGATGGAGTTGCGCCTGTGAACAAACAATATAAAATTAAAAGAGGAATTGTTGTAACTAAAATATAATTTTTAGGGAGACGCAAAATTGACAGACATAAAGTTATGAGTAAAATGACATATGCCACGTTTAAACCTGAAACGGCAATTATATGCATTATGCCCGTATCAATAAAACTTGTTTTCATCTCATCGGATATGCCGGTTCTGTTGCCGGTTATTAAACCTTTTATGAACCCTCTGTTATCACCTTTATAATTTTTATCGAGTATTTGTTCTGAATAATTTCTGGCGGGATTAATGATTTTGGAAAAAATAAAACTTCCTCTGTTATGGTCAAGAACTTTTACGTTATCGAAACTTGAAAGTGTCAATGTTTTATATATGTCATGCATATATAAATATTTTCTGTAATTGAACTCAAAAGGATTTGACGGCGGCTTTGGTGACGAAAATTTTCCCGTTAACTCCACATAATCGCCAATCTGAAGCTGCGGCATTGGTTGCTCTTCTTTTGAAAATTTATTTTTCCATAATGTTGCAAGTATGTTGCCCGTAATTTTAATGCTGTCATTTTCTGAAATAAGATAGGCACTTTCAAATATAAATCTTACGTTGTCATCAAGATATTGAGGATAATCAGCGATGGTTCCTCTGAATGTATATTCAAAATTTTTTGAATCGGGAATTTCGTGAAGAGTAGTTTTAGAAAATTGATGGAAGTCTAAATTAGCTTTGAATATTCCAAATAGAAAAATCAAAACAAAAATATAAATCTGATTTTTAGTTGCAACATTCAAAATGATTAAAAGAACTAACAATATAAATAAAACAAAAATATTGAATTGAAGTGATGAGCCAATTAAAATTCCGATAATTAATGCGATGCAGAATTTTAAAGCAGGAACTGTTTCGAGCCACTTCTCAAATTTCATAAACAAAAAATAGTAAAATTATATATTTTTAGCACTTGACTTTTATATTTTTATATTGCAATATTGTAGTAAATGATTGAACTAACAAAATTTCAAATAAATATAAACATCAGAAGATAGTATAAGAAGTTCTGTTAATGAGGGTTACAGGATTTCTTATTTATAAGGGAGATTGAATTTCGGTTCAATCTCCTTTTGTTTTATGCATAATAAATATTCTTTAATAAGCATCCAATTTTAAGTATTTTGATTGCAAAATAACTCATCTATATAAATTGCTTTCACCTGTTCAGATAATAAAAGCTAAGCGTCACCATAAAGAGTTAACGAAGGAAAACATAAATCATTTCATCGACGGATTTCTCAAAGGTGATGTTACGGATTATCAGATGGCGGCGTTTCTTATGAGCGTTCATTTCAATGGAATGACTGATGAAGAAACATTCCATCTTACTGAAGCTTTTATTAACAGCGGAAAAACAATTGACCTTTCAGAATTTCCTCTTCCAAAAGTAGATAAACATTCCATTGGCGGAGTCGGTGACAAAACTTCGCTTATTATTGCTCCGCTAATTGCGACATTTGATTTGCTTGTTCCCATGATTGCAGGCAGGGGACTTGGGCATACAGGCGGGACGCTTGATAAGCTGGAAGCGATTCCGGGTTTTTCAGCAAACATTTCTATTGCCGAGTTCAAGAAAAATTTACAGAAATCAAAAGTTTGTTTAATCGGTCAGACTTCAGAAATTGTTCCTGCCGATAAAAAGATTTATGCTATTCGTGATGTAACTGCAACGGTTGATTGTATTCCTTTATTTGTTTCAAGCATTGTGAGCAAAAAAATTGCCGAAGGCGCAGATGCTTTAGTTTATGATGTTAAAATTGGCAACGGTTCAAATCTTCCGGATGATGAAGAAGCAATGAAGCTCGCTAAGGAACTTGTAACGGTTACAAAAAAATTCGGGAAGAAAGCTATTGCGGTTTTAACCGATATGAATGAACCGCTTGGTTATAAAGTCGGTAACTGGAATGAGGTCGAAGAGTGCATTGAAGCAATGAGCGGAGTTGATATTCCTGATTTGAATAAAGTTACCGCGGTGCTTTCAGGTGCAATGCTTTATATGTCGGGAATTGCTTCATCGATAGATGAAGGAGAAAAAATTGCAAAAGATAAAATTGCAGATATTAATACTTTTGAAAAATTTAAAGAACTTATTTCAAATCAATACGGAAGAATTGATTACATTACAGATTGGAAAAACAAAAAACGTTCCGGGATTAAACACGATATTAAAGCTGAAGCTGATGGTTATGTCTCTGAATTGAAAGCAATAGATTTTGGATATGCCTCAATAGAGCTTGGCGCAGGGAGAAAAAAATCAGCCGATACAATAGATTTTCTTGCGGGTATTGATTTGAAGAAAAAGGTCGGTGATAAAGTGAAGCAAGGTGAAGTAATCTGCGAGCTTTATGCGTCAACAAAAGAAAAAATTAACAAAGCACTATTTCAGCTTGCAGAGTCAATAAAAGTTTCTGAGAAAAAGCCCAAAGAAAGAGTTTTAATAAAAGACATAATTCAATAAGCTAATGAATAAAATGAAAACAGGTATCATAGCATTTTTATTTTTAACCTCTATTGCTGTAAGTGGGTGTGATAAAATTCCGTTTCTATCCGATTGGCTTGGAATGAAAGGCAAAATGGTTTTTTGTGTGAAGTATAATCCCTCAGAGGATATTTGTGAAAATCAGGGTGCATCGTTCAAAACAGGTAAGCTGACGGTGCTTATTGATTTGTATTCGGGTATTGGGGTTGATGATGTTAATATTAATATTACCGATGTTAAAACCAACAAGGTCATAAATACATTTGAGTTTAGTGTAAATAATGCACTCAAAAAAATTTATTTCGAAAATATTCCGTTTGAATATCCGTCTCAATACCGCGTTTCGGTTTTGAGACCGGATGGAACTGTTATTATAAGTAATGAGGTTACTATAATTAACTAATTCGACTTAATTTATTCTATTTTACGGATGAAAATTTTTTTACTTAGTGTACTTATTTTATTTTTAGTTGTTTGCGATGCAGCTTCTGCTTTTAATATCACTACCGACACTTCAAAAACCCGCAGCAAAAAGAAACAACAAACGGTTAAGCAGAAAGAAATTTATCCTTCACTTCTGGCGTTGGCATTTAACATAAATGAACTTTCTGAGGATAAATCTTTTATAAAAAATCCTGCCCAAAGCTGGACGCCGTTGATGACAAAAGTCCGTAACTTTGAACTTGAAAAATCCGAAGCAATATCTCAAATGAATTTATTTATCAATGAATTAAAAACTTTTCTTGCAAATAAAGATGTCGTAAACATTTCGGAAGAGCAATGGGTATTCCCGGTAAAAGGATACACTGCATCTTCAATAGGAGGACGCGGAGGAAATGGTTATGTCGTCAGTAATTTTGATTTCTTTGACTTGAACACGGGAGGTCATCCTGCGCATGATATTTTTATAAACGATGGCAATCAGGATAATTTAGATGATGCAACCGGCATGCCTGTTGAAATTTTATCGATGACAGGCGGCATTGTAGTCGAAACCCGCAAAAACTGGACTCCCGAAATGACCGACATAAAAGGAGGCAATATAGTTTACGTCTATGATGCGCATTCAAACGGATTTTTCTATTATGCACATCTCGATGTTGTTAATGTTAATGTTGGCGACATTGTTTATCCCGCAACAGTTCTTGGAACTATGGGACGGACGGGTAAAAATGCATACCCCTCGCGTTCTCCAACCCATCTTCATATAATGTATGTAAAATCTTACGATGGTGATTTGCGTCCTGTTAATCTTTATTCACATCTTTTAAATGCTAAAGTAGTCGAGTAATTCACCTTTAAAATGGTGAAAAATTTGATTATCTTTGTAAGAAATTTTATATAAATGAAAAATAATGATAAAATTTCTGAGTTAGCGATTACGTTTGATGACGTATTGTTAGTCCCCTCAAAATCTACAGTTTTACCTCGCGAAGTTGACCTAAAAACACGACTTACCAAAAACATCGAACTTAACATTCCGATTCTATCTGCGGCGATGGATACCGTTACCGAAAATGAAATGGCTATAGCGCTTGCCCGAGAGGGCGGCATCGGCATAATTCACAAAAATATGTCAATCGAAAGACAGGCAAGTGAAGTCGATAAAGTTAAACGAAGCGAGAGCGGAATGATTTTAAATCCGGTTACACTTACATCCGATAAAACAATTGGCGAAGCTCTGCGAATGATGGAGCAGTTTCAAATTTCAGGTTTTCCGGTTATAGATAATAACGGAATGCTGATTGGAATATTAACAAACCGCGATTTAAGGTTCGACCCTGACTTAAACGCTAAGGTCGGCGATATCATGACCAAGACAAATTTAATCACAGCGCCTGTCGGTACAAACCTCGAGCAAGCAGAAAAAATTCTTCAAAGATTTAAAATAGAAAAGCTACCCGTTGTTGATAAGAATGGAAAGATAAAGGGTCTCATTACATTTAAAGACATTATTAAGCGCAGAAAATTTCCTTTTGCATGCAAAGATAAATTCGGACGCCTGCGCGCAGGCGCGGCTGTCGGAATTGCTGCCGATACGCTTGACCGTGTTGGCGAGCTTGTGAAAGCCGGAGTCGATGTTGTGATTGTCGATACCGCTCACGGGCATTCGCAGGGTGTTGTCGATATGGTGAAGAAAATTAAAAAACGGTTTGACGTTGACTTGATTGCAGGTAACGTTGCAACAGGCGAGGCGACTTATGACTTAATTGAGGCAGGTGCCGATGGAGTGAAAGTCGGAATCGGCGCAGGTTCAATCTGCACGACACGTGTTATCGCAGGGGTTGGTGTTCCGCAGATGACAGCGATTATTGAGTGTGCAAAGATGGCACAAAGATATAAAATTCCTGTCATCGCTGACGGGGGCTTAAAACAGACGGGCGATGTTCCGAAAGCAATTGCAGGCGGGGCGGACTCGGTTATGATTGGCGGTATGTTCGCCGGAACTGATGAGTCACCGGGCGAGAAAGTTTTATATGAAGGACGTTCGTTCAAAGTATACCGCGGAATGGGCTCGCTTGAAGCAATGAAAGAGGGAAGTAAGGACAGGTATTTTCAGGATGTAGAAGACGACATTAAAAAACTTGTTCCTGAAGGTATCGAAGGAATTGTTCCTGCAAAAGGTCCGATTGGTGATACGATTTATCAGCTTATCGGCGGATTGCGTGCAGGAATGGGTTATTGCGGCGCAAAGAACATAAAGGAAATGAAATACAAAACCCGTTTCGTTCGGATAACAAACGCCGGATTAAAAGAATCACATCCTCACGACATCCGCATAACAAAAGAAGCCCCGAATTATTCAATAAAATAAATTATGAAGAAAAAATATATAAATAATAATTTGACAGAATTTTCTGTGATGGAGCAATTGGTTGCTTATGTAAGTCATAATGCAAACGAAAACAAAGAAAAATGTGTACCTGTTTTTAAAACTTCAGATTTTTGTTTATATAATTCCGATTGTTTAAATGTTCTTGCTCATTTCCCTGATAATTATGTTGATATGATATTTGCCGATCCACCTTATATGCTTTCAAATGATGGTTTTACATGTCAAGCGGGACGGATGGTTTCTGTTAATAAAGGAAAATGGGATAAGAGTAAAGGGTTTGAAGAAGATTTAAAATTTCATGAAGCTTGGTTAAGTGATTGTAAAAGAGTTTTAAAGCCCGAAGGGACAATATGGGTAAGTGGTACTTACCATAGTATATATCAATGTGGTTTTTTGTTGCAAAAATTAGGTTATCACATTTTAAATGATATAAGTTGGTTTAAACCAAATGCTGCCCCGAATTTGAGTTGTAGGTTTTTTACAGCAAGTCACGAAACTTTAATTTGGGCTCGGAAAGATATAAAAGCAAAACATATTTTTAATTATGAAGTAATGAAGAATGGTAAGTTTGGGAAAGATTTTTTAAAAATTCAGGATAAACAAATGCGATCTGTCTGGGCAATAGGTACTACAAAACCTGAAGAAAAAAAATTTGGAAAACATAATACTCAAAAACCGTTGGAATTACTAACTCGTATTATATTAGCTTCAACCAAAAAAGATAATATAATTCTTGATCCCTTTAACGGTTCAGGAACAACCGGAATTGCGAGTAAGATTATTGGAGAAAGAAAATATATTGGAGTTGAGTTAGAGAAGAATTTTATTGACATAACTATAAAAAGATATAATGAATTATCATTTAATGAAGAAAGCTCATTAAATTTTAAGTCTGCATAATGATAACAAGAGTTAAAGCTGTAGAAATATTAAACGGTCTGATTGGAATCGATTTATATGAAAAAGCTCAATCCTTTGGTGTAACAGTTCAAAAAGGTGACAAGATAAATAAGGGATGGAAAGGGCATACGTTAGAATTATTAGCAGGATTAACAAACAATAGTTCAAGAGCGCCTAATGGATTAGATTTTGAATTAAAATCAGTTGCATATATTGAAAAAAATGGGATATTAATTCCAAAAGAAACAATGGCTATAACTATGATAAATCCAAGCGAGTTAGAAAAATATGAATTTTATGAAAGTGCTTGTTGGAAAAAATTAAAATCAATTGTCTTTTGCGCTTGTAGATGGAATGGTAAACATAATATATGTTCTGAATTATTAAAAGTTACATCATTCGATTTTGCGGATTCAAGATTATTATTAGATGAGATAAAAGCAGATTATGATTTTATAAGAAATAAATTAATTACTCAAGGGTTTGATGCATTAACTGGCAGGGATGGAAAATGGATTCAAGCTAGAACGAAAGGTCCCGGACACGGTTCTAAATCTAGAGCTTTCTATGCTCGAAAATCTTTATTAAAAGAAATTATTAATTTTACATAGTTCAACAAACAAAAGCGGCACATCACCGCTTTTATGTTTTCTATAGATTAAATTTTTAATCTAACAATTTTATTTAATCAACATTCCCGCCAAGTCGGGATTTCTGTCTATATGATTTTCTTATTTAATCAACAACATCTTTTTCGTTTCAACGAACTTATCCGTCGTCATTCTGTAGAAATAAATTCCCGATGAAAAGTTTTCAGCGTTCCAGTCGAAGCTATAGCTTCCGGCAGTTAATTCTTTATTGATTAATACTGCAACTTCTTTTCCTAATGAATTATATACAGCAAGTTTAACATTCGATTTTTCTTTTAAATCAAATTTTATGTTTGTTGTAGGGTTAAAAGGATTTGGATAATTCTGATATAAGGAATGCTTATCAGGCACAACATTGCTTACCGGGTCAATGCCGACAATATCAGTATATTCTCTTCGCCAGACCGAGCTTCCCATTGTTCCTGCAATTATGTATCCTTCGTTTATTAATAAGCTGTTAATGGTTTTATCTTCTATTCCCTGATTTTTTTGAATCCAGCTCTCACCGTTGTTCTTTGATAAATAAACTCCCGTGCTTGTTCCTGTAAAAATGGTAGAACCGTAGGTTGCAAATGTAAGCACCGACATATTGCTCAATCCTCTCGGAATCCATGTTGAACCATTATCTTGAGAAAAATATAAACCTTCTCTTGTCCCTGCAAAAATATTACCGCCGAATACAAGTAAATAGTTTATCCATTTATCATTTAATCCGGATGAAAACCAGTTCACACCCTCATTTGTAGTTGCAAGGATTCCGTTCGGTGTTCCTGCAAATAATTTATTTCCCGAAATGCAAATAGTTTTTATTATAATATCAGGAAGTGGAATAATTGTCCATGACCATTGAGTTCCTCCGTCTGTGCTTTTGCGTATACCCCAAAGTTCAGTACAATAATATATGTCGGGACCATTTTTGATAATTTGATTTACAAATGGAATTCCGGATCCCACCCAGGTATAACCATAATTTGTAGAACTATACATGCCTAAATTAGAAGCGGCAAATATTTTTGATTCTGTTGTAAGTAACGATTTAATCGGTCCATCCCCAACTCCATAGTACCAGTGTGTATTGTTTACCCATGATAACCCATTGTCTTTAGAAGTATATACACCTCGGTTATATGTACCTGCATAAATCAATCCATTAGTTTGAGCAAGTGAATATACGCTCTGATTATTTAATGAAGTCTGCGACCAGTTAACTCCATTGTTCGACGAAAAAAATATTCCAAAATTAGTTCCGCCAAAAAAAACATTATTATGAATATAAACCTGGTTAACAGATGAACCAATTATTGAAGTTTTCCAGTTTAGACCATAATTTGTCGATACATAAATTCCCGGGTGAATGCCTCCCATTAATATATTTGGACCATTTGATGTTAATGATTTTATGAAACTAGTTGGAGCATTCGCATCTGACCAATTAGCTCCATTGTTTGTAGAATAAAACAAACCGTCTCCATAAGTTCCGGCATATAATATGGAATTTGTTGCGGTAATGCATAAAACATTAAAAGAATTTAAAGAAGTTGAAGTCCAATCTAAGCCGTTATCGGATTTTTTTACACCTCCGGGAGTTCCTGCAAAAATAGTTGAACCTGAAACTGTAAGAGAGTTAATCATGCCGCTTGCCAATGAAGTTTGATGCCAGCTTATTCCCATATCAGAAGTATATAGAATTCCGTTGTTATAGGTGCCTGCAAAAATATTAGAGCCTGAAATTGCAAAGCAAAAAACACTTACATTGTTTAAAGATGACTGGTCCCAGGTCTGTCCTTCGTTTGTTGAGGTATATATTCCGTTTGCATCCGTGCCGATAAATAGTTTATTGCCCATTATGGTCATGCAATTTGCTGCAAGGTTATACATTCCTTTCTGTATCCACGTCACTCCGTTATCAGAAGAATACGAAACTCCTCCTCCGCTTTTTGTGCCGGCAAAAATTTTATTTCCAATTGCTGCGAAACAAGTTGCGCTGCCGCCGGGTATTCCCGTTGCCTGTTCCCATTGAGAGTATGAAGTTGAAGTGATAAAAAGAACTGCTAAAAGAATTAATAACCTTTTCATTGTTTTACGGGGTTTAGTTAATAAAAAGATTAAAAGAGTAAAATAAAAAACCCTCTTTTTTGCGAATTTTAAAAAAGAGGGTTTAAAGAAGTTCAGGAAAATATTTTATTTAATCAACATCATTTTCCGTGTCTCAACAAATTTGTCGGTCGTCATTCTGTAGAAGTAAATTCCTGATGAAATATTTGTTGCGTTCCAGTCGGCAGTATAACTGCCCGGATTCATTTGATTATTCACCAATGTTGCAATTTCTCTTCCGTTTATGTCATAGATGCTTATTTTTACATTTGATAATTCAGGAACATCAAATTTAATATTTGTAGTCGGATTAAAAGGATTCGGATAGTTATGATATAACGCAAACTTATCAGGTATTAATTCCGAAATTTGCTGAATGCCAACGCTTGTTCTCTTAAGAGAAACGATTATGGTATTGTTGGTTTGACTGGAGTCGAGACTTGTAAATACCCATGCCCTGCTTGAAATCCATACGGAATCACCAACCGTTCCGATTGCTGCTGCGAGTGAATCCAACTGGCTGATTCTTAAACTTGCTATTGTATCATTTCCATTATTGTTGCTTGTGTATTCATAGTCTGGATTGTTTCCTGCTTTTCTTAATCTCAGTTTATATGTGAATCCCGAAAGTGTGCCCGGTTTTGTCCAGATAAAATGAACCAATGTTGAGTTATTCGGAGATGTTTGTATTTGTGTAAACTGTGTCGGTGTAACAATTCCGAAAGATGAAAATTGGAATTTTACAGTAAAAGCATCGCTTGTGTCTGCAATTGATGGATTAGATGAATTAACAATTCTGATTTTACACTGATTAGACGTTGCAATATAAGGAGCAGTCCAGTTATAAAATCCTAAATCTGCATTTACATTGGAAGCAATTGGGTTCCAGTTATTTCCGTTATCGGATGAAAAGAACAGGTTAACCGTTCCACCTGCTGCAGCTGTAACCCACATAATTCTGCAAGAACTATTGACTCCCAATTGTAAATTAGCAACCGGATAAGATAGAATAATTTGCTCTGAGGCAGTTGTCATGCAGGGAGCTGATTCAGCTCTCAATCTTATAAGCTCTTTTGGCAACGGACCGAATCCTTTATCAAGGTCAATACCTGCTGCAGTTAAATGGCAATAGCTCATTATCGTGCCGACTCTTGCAATCGGAGGTCCTGAATAACAACTTCCTTCTACTTCATAGCATGAATCAATTGCACCGCCTGGCCAGCTGCAGCTATGGGTATGAGGTGAGCCGAAGTTATGACCAAGTTCGTGTGCAACTACCATTATATCCCATGAATAAACCGGGAAGTTGCTGACAGTTCCCGTTGTGTTGCTGTAACCGTATCCCATTCCTGTTGATGTCGAAGCGCATAACACATTTAACCAGGCAATCCCTCCCAATCCGCCAAATTTTCTTGAAATCATATGTGCAACGGTTCTTTGAACACCTTGCTGCGTAGAATTCCATTGTGTTCTGAACTGGTTAAGATACGCATTTGATGTAGTCGCGGTATAAGGGTCTGCAGTAGTCCAGATTCTTATATAAGGTACTTCGAGTTTCACCCGCGCTTCTCTCAGGTAAATAGCAGAAACGGTTGACATAATAGACATAACATAATTAGTTACGTTAACCGTGGAGCTGTTATACATTGAATAAGTAAAATTATCTATCTCAAGCGCAATTTTTGCGGTAAGAATATTATTACCCATTTCGCTATCGCGCATTTCTTGTAATTTTTTCCCGACATCAGCGCTTATGTTATCTTCTCCTGCATAACAAATGAAAGGATTGTTAACCTTCATTTTATTTGCCTGATAAAAAACATAATCGTTTTCAGAAGTGCGGTTGTCTTTAATTTTCCCCAATACAAACGTCGCAGATTTAGTAATTAAAATACCTCTTACCTCATCATTGCCGATTGTTAGGGTAACGAGGGAATTTTCAAATCCCGGTATATTTCCGGTATATGCAACAAAGCTGTTTTTAACATCAGCTTCAGTTTCACCTTCAGAAGATTTTTCCACGACTTTTGCATCATGAGTAAAAACATTGAATTTTTGAAGAGTGATATTTATTGACTCAGTTGAAGAAACAGGAAAATTAACGTTAATGTTTTCGGGTTTCGTATTTAAAATTGAATTTTTATCGGAAATGTTTACACTGATGATTTTATAATCATCCGCATATTGATTTAATTCATTAAATACAGGACTTGACGAAGAATTAATTGTAAAGAATTGTGAAAATGATGCCTGCTGACCATATGTACTTCCGGAAATCAGCAGCACTAAAATAAGAATGATTTTTTTCATAGATTAAAGAGAGTAGTTAAAATAGGTTAGGCTTTTAACAGGTTAAAGGTTGTTTTTAATTAGTTATTCCGATTAAACTACTGCTTTTTAATAAATTATACAATCCTTTTAAATTATTATAAATAGCTTCCTTAATATAAAAATTGACTACTAATAAGAATTTTTAAAGAAGTTTAGTTGTGTTTTAAAATCTTTATATTTATTAAAATTAAATTTTAAAAAATGTATCATTCTCTCGAAGAATTTTATAAGGATTGGGCTTATGAAAGCTCGGCTACATTAAAGTTGTTGAATTTGCTAACTGATGAGTCGTTAAATCAGCGGGTAACTCCTGACAGCCGCTCACTAGGATTTCTTGCCAATCATCTTGCGCATACAATTGTCGAGATGCCTGCTCTTACCGGAATAAAGGTTAAAGTTGATTGCTCGGCCACAGAGCCGCCATCTTCTGCTAAAGAGATTGCCGAAATTTATAAAAAGGCATCGGATTCCTTAATCGAGGAGATTAAAAAGAACTGGAACGATAAAACATTGGAACAAGAAGACAATATGTATGGTGAAATATGGAAGAGGGGATATACTTTGTATTGTCTTATTCTTCACCAAACTCACCACCGCGGACAAATGACCGTATTAATGAGACAGGCAGGATTGAAAGTTGTTGGAATGTATGGTCCTGCAAAAGAAGAATGGGCAGAAATGGGTATGCCCGCGATGGAATAAAATTCACAAATAAATTGTTAGTATTATAAAATAAAAATTAATTATGGCAGAAAATTTTGGAACAACACGTTATGAAGCGCCGGGACAAGTACTGGCAAGCTCAACCGTATCGAGAACTTTCTTATTCAACGTATATAACTGGATGGCTCTGGGTCTGGCTATCACAGCTCTTATTTCGTATTTCGTTGCGCGAAGCGAAACATTAATGACCTTATTTTTTGGAAATCCTGTATTGTTAATCGGTGTTATAATAATGCAGTTTGTAGTTGTGCTTGCGCTGAGTTTTGCATTAAATAAAATTCCGCCGGTTGCTGCGGTGGCAGCATTTTTCTTTTATGCCGCATTGACAGGGATAACTTTTGCGTCACTGTTTATTGTTTATACCGGCGCATCTATAGCTTCGACGTTTTTTATCTGCGCAGGAATGTTTGCAGGAGTGAGTGTATTCGGATACATAACCAAAATGGATTTGTCAGGAATGGGAACATTTCTTTTCATGGCATTGATTGGTTTAATCTTAGCTTCGGTTGTTAATATATTCCTAAGCAGTTCAACACTTTACTGGATTATTTCTTATGCGGGAGTTTTAATTTTTGTCGGCTTGACAGCATATGATACACAGCAGATTAAAAAAATGTCTATGAATATCGATGCTGATTCAGATACCGGGAAAAGAGCTGCGATTTTCGGAGCATTAAAACTTTATCTCGATTTCATTAACCTGTTCTTGTTGTTACTCAGAATAATGGGTGACAGAAGATAAAACTATTTTTTGTAGAGACGCAAAATTTTGCGTCTCTACATTTTTATTCCGCCCATCTTCTGATTACAAATCTCTTTCCTGAAGTTGTTTCCCAATCATTTACAGCTGTTCGTTCACTCATAACGCTCTGCAAGCGTGAGAGCAAATCTGATTTATGAACTCCCGGGTCAGGTGTGCTTTCGATTACTGTGTTTTCATCGAGAACGATTATGACATGACCGTTCCACACAATTAAATCAAGGGGTCGAAGCTTTGATTTAATTTCGCTTGCCGATAGTCCCTGAATTTCGACAGGTGAACCATAGGTTATCAATGAAGAAGTATTTCTTGGCGTAGTTCCGCCCGTTGCCTGATAGATTAATCCCGAACAGTCAACTCCGCGAAGTTTCCACAGGGATTCTGTATTCTCGGATAAATTTGTTTTCGGCTGGTAATATTCAAGCATTTCTGAAATTCCGTCTGCAACATTTCCGCCCCACATATACGGGTAACCATCCATTGTTTTCAGATTTTCAAGTATAATTTCATTTTTTGGACGAAGCTGTTCTCTATCCTGAATTTTGGTATCAATTAAGGTAACAAATCTGCTGTCAATATAAAAATCTCCTTTATATTGATAATCGTCCGTTGTCACTCTATACATATCATATCCGTTTTTGGGAATAACTTCGAGAATGTTAAATACGGTATTGGGAAATGCAATAAATTCCATTTCACGTATCAACCCTTTGTTATCAAGCTTGACACGATTGCCTTTATTTCCGCCGAATACCGACTCAAAATCAGGTGTATTCAAAACAGGCGTAAAAATTTTTGCAACGGCATATTGCTGCGCCGATGCATCCTGAAAAAACAATAGGAGAAGAAAAAGGGATAAAAAAATATTAGAAGTTCGCTTCATAAGTAAATATTATTTCTTAAATATTAATATTAAATTGTTAATTATTTTGTTCCGCTTCAATGTAAAATTAAGCGTAATTAACTGTAATAAATGAATTTTTAACCGAAATTATTTGAATGAAAAAAAATATTTATAATTATCTCATAATCATTGTTTGCGTTGTTGCCGCTTATTATAATTCGCTTCAGAATACTTTCGTATTTGACGATGAAAGCGTAATTCTCGGTAACCAGTCATTGACTTCCTTATCAAACATTCCGAAATTTTTCACCGGAGAAGAAGGGTTTCATAAGATAATAGGGAAATATTACCGTCCTATAGTTTCATCTTCATATAATATTGATTATGCAATATGGCAGTTAAATCCGTTTGGGTATCATCTTACAAACCTGCTCATTCATTTAATCGCTACATTAATTTTATTCAGGTTGCTTCAGATTTTATTTTATAAATATAAATACGGCGCATTAGCAGCTTTGCTTGGCACAATCATTTTTGCGGTTCATCCCATTCATACCGAAGCAGTAAGCTGGGTAAGCGGAAGGACTGACTCCTTCGTAACGCTGTTTTTCTTCGCAGCGTTTTTATATTATCTTAAATACATAAACTTTGATAACACAAACAAACAGGATGAGCCGAAATATCTGGCGCTCTCGCTGATTTTTTACGCGTTGGGTTTGCTTACCAAAGAAATGATAATAACGTTTCCGGTTGTAATTATTTTATTTGATTGGATTTACAGACAACAACCATTAAGCAGTGTATTAAAAAATTTCAAGACGTATTTGTATTTTATAGTACTTTCAATTGTTTATCTTATTGTCCGTTATTTCGCTCTGGCAAATGTTCCGGACAGGTTGAATTATATGTATTTCATTAATGATAATTTTGTAACTGTGGCGGGAACGATGCTGAAAACAGTTCCGCTTTATTTTAAGCTATTGTTTTATCCGCATCCGATGCTTTATCATTATAACGGTGTTCTATCCGACGCAAATTCATTTTCTGAACTAACTGTTATACTCTCGTTTGTATTCCTTCTGAATCTTATCATAGGAGCTGTTATTTTATATAAAAAATTCCCGGAAATTTCTTTTTGTATTATATTTTTCATTATATCACTGCTGCCGGTTATGAATATCATTCCGACAATGAATTTAATGGCGGAAAGATTTTTATATATTACGTCATTTGCAGTTTCTTTACTGATTGCATATATATTTGCCAAGGTCATCAATAATGAAAATAAAAATGTTTTAGTTGTGATTGTTCTGATTATATCCGGAATATATTTTTATTTAACTGTCCAGCGAAATATGGATTGGAAAGACAATGATACTTTATACGCAACGGGAGAAGGAATTGATGGTTCCGTTTTGCTTGTCAATGCCGGGAACTTATACGCAAATAAACAGCAGTATGATGAAGCTGAAAAACGTTTTAGAAAGGCAATTGAGGTTAGATATAATTCAGTTCTCGCTCACCATAATCTCGGATTAGTATATTTATTGAGAAACCAGCTTGATTCTGCCGAGATGGAAATTAAAAAAGGAATTGAAATAGATTCACTTGCGCCTGACGGTTATTTTCAGCTTGCGCAGATTTACAAGACACAGGGAAAAATTGATAAAGCTATTGAACAACTTGAACGGCTTCAGAGCTTCTCGCCAAATTACAAAGAATCCATTATGCTTATCGAGACACTCAGAAGAGTGCCTCAAGATTCAACTACGAAATATTTTGATATGAATTCAGATCAGATGCAGATATTCAATCTTGAAAGAAAATCTTTTGAAAGTTATCAGCAGCAAAAATATACAGAAGCAATAAGCTATCTTGAAGAATTAATAAAGCTTGACCCGAGTAAAAAATCGGGATACCTGAATAATATGGGCTTATGCTATAGAGAAATGGGTGATTTAGATAATGCAGAAAAGTGTTTTAATGAAGCATTATCGCTTGACGAAAAAAATGTTAATGCAATTAATGGGCTTGCCGAAGTACTTTTGCGGAGAGGCAAAAAAAGCGAGGCAATTAATTATTACAAAAAAGTTTTAGAGATAAATCCAACCGATGCTTATGCAAAACAGCGGCTGGATTCTCTTTCTCAATAGCTTAGAAAGCTTAGAACTCTTCTATGTCCGGTTCTTGTTCTTGCTGCTCACGTCTTGGTTTTTTTGTTCTTGTGCGGTTCTTGTCTTCGGTTCCGAATTTATAAGTTACCGATAAAGTAAACACTCTTGAATCGCGCAGTCTCGAAAATGTTTGTGAATATAATCCTGTATTAATTGTGCTGTTGAAATTCCCTGCATTAAACAAATCTGAAACACGGAAATTGAAGCTCAATTTTTTGTCAAGAAAATCTTTTCTTAAAGCAACATCAAATATATTGAAACCATCCATTTGTCCCTGCGGTGTTATTCTGTCACCTGTATAAAAATAAGTTATCTGCAAACCCGCATCCCAGGGTAAAGTCACATTTGCAAACATTCTTCCGCTAAAGGTGAATCCGCTGTTAGTGCCGAGAGTGTCGGATTCAATTTCCTGTTTATAATAACTAACACTACCATTCAAATTAATTATTTTCGCAATTGAAGCATTTAAAATTAATTCTCCTCCGTATGATTTTTCTTCTGATGCGTTAATAGGATAGCTAAGTATAACATTACTGTCGATAAGCTCGGTTACTCTCGTGATTTTATCTGTCGTCCATTTATAAAATACGGAAGGAATTACGGCAACAGTGTTAAAAAATTTCGAAAAGTTAAGTTCAAATGAATTTACAAATTCAGGAGTCAAATCGGGATTGCCTCTCGACTGCGAAATGGGACTCTGAATTCTTGTGACAGGTGAAAGTTCACGGTAACCCGGTCTTCTGACTCTTCTTGAATAACTTAGGTTTACTTCTTCGGTCATGCCCAAAGTTTGCGATAAGCTTATGCTCGGAAAGACATCGAATCTGTTTCTGCTGGCTTCGGAATTAAAATTAAACTGCTGGACTTTAAATGTAGAATATTCGCCGCGAAGTCCGACTGAATATGCAAAGTTATCTAATCTGCTTGTATAAATTCCATAAACCGCTCCGATGTTTTCAGTAAACTTAAAATTATCTGATAATGCCGGGTCTAAAACATACTGGCTTGTTGTGTTATCAAAATTATAATAAAAATTCTGACCTTCACGGTCTCTCCAGTTATATCTTATACCCGTTTCGAACCGTGTTTCTTTGCTGAACGGATGAACATAATCGCTCTGCAAAACAACCTGATTATTTTTATCGGTTGAGTTATTTTGTGTAATTTCATTCTGCTGACCTGTAGGAAAAATATATTGAGTCGTTTTTGTTTCTAAATCATTGTCCTTATCAAATGAATAACTTAAGTCTGTTATGAAAGTCTGCTTTGGGTTTTTAAATAACTTGTTAAAGGTAATATTAGCGCCGTAATCTTCTCCATCATCGGTTCCTTCTGACTTAGTAATTGAATTTTCGGTCAGAGCATTGCTTGTATTATATATGAACAGGTTATCCGTGTCACCATTTTTGCGGTTGCTCTTTCCGTAGTTTCCACCGAGTGATAGAATGTCATTTGGGCTTAAGAAATACTCAAATTCTGCCCGCGCATTATGTCCTTCACGCCGCATTCTTCCGTCGGAATTTTGATTTGATAAATACTCATCAGGATTAAAAAAACTTGTGCGCGATGAAGTACCTGAAAAAGGCATGTTCCTTATCCTGTAATCATACGAACCGGATAAATTATATTGGTTTGTTTTTCTATAGTTCATATTAAAATTCGAACCATATTTATCGCCCGTCCCGCCGTTTAAACCTATCTGACCGTTAACACCTGAATCATCAAACTTCTTCAGAACTAAATTTATAACACCTGTTGAACCTTCAGCTTCGAATTTAGCAGATGGATTTGTAATCACTTCAACAGATGAAAGCTGGTCTGCAGGCATTTGTTCTAGAATCCTTGTAATATTTCCATGAACAGGTCTGCCGTTAATCATAAATTTTATTTTTTGACCTCCGCGCAAGCTCACGTTGTTATCTATGTCGACACTTATTGAGGGCAAATTTTTAAGAACGTCTATCACCGTTCCGCCGGTTACATTCATGTTGTTTTCAACATTAAAGATTTTCTTCTCGGCATCGAACTCTATGAAGCTTTTTTCGCCTTCGACGACAATTTCTTCAGTCTCTGTTCCTGAGTTCATATAAATCGTATCAAGGTTAATTATTTTTTGTGAAGCATCCGTCAGGTTTATATTGGTCCCTTTGCGGTTATATCCTGCAATGCTGAGTATGAGGCGATACCTTCCCTGCGCGATGTTCTCGATAATAAAATATCCCGTTGCATCAGTTCCTGCTCCACCTGAAATCGACGAATCAGGTTTTATTAATTGCACTGAAACTCCTTCAAGAGGTGTCTTGCTGATGTTGTCATAGACATATCCTTTTATGACGCCGTCATTAAATGAATTTTGGGAATAAAGATTTGAGAAGCATAAAGTTAAAAACAGAATTAGTAGGGTCGATTTCATTTAGTTGATATTAATTTCAGTTACAATTTAAGTTATAAAAAATTCTTTCTTAATATAGAATTGGATATATAATATAGACAAATTTCCATACTTTTAGTTTAATTTTAAAACCAAAAATTAGGGTTAAAAAATCCGGCTCCATTTGTCATTCCTGCGAAAGCAGGAATCCCATTACATAACCTTTTATGAAGTTTTTATCGCTTTTATTCTTTATACTTTTTTTAAGTAAAGTTTCATTTGCACAGGTCGGCAAAGTTGAAATTGATTCCGCTAATAATGACAAACTCACTTCAATGGTTCAGTCAATCGAGCTTCAAGTTACAAAAGGTGATATCTTGGGGATTTCATTTGACTTTGATAGGTATTCAAGCCGGACTCAGACATTATATGCGTTAATATTAAAAGTTTCGACAGGCAGTGTTTTAAGCTTTGTTGAAAGAGACAGCTGCATATTTACAATCAATAAAAACATATCCTTCGCATTAAAAAGCGTTTATGTGGATGCATTTTTTAAGGACACTACTTATAACAACTGGATTCATTTTGACTATCCGCAAAATATTTTATCGCTTTTGCAAAAAATAAGTTCACTTGAAATAAAATTATATAATCTCGGTCAGATTTATGAAGCCAAAATGCGGGAGGAAGATGTGCAAAGGTTTAATGAGTATATGAAGGAATATATAACTTTAAAATAAAAAGTAAATTAGGGATATTTATTCAATTCGGGATGTAGATCAGTTGGTTAGATCGCACGTCTGGGGGGCGTGAGGCCGGTGGTTCGAGTCCACTCATCCCGACAAAATTATAAAACAAAGTCAAATCTAATGAAAAACCTATCATTATTAGCACTATTATTTCTTGCTATGGTAGCGCTTAGCTCATCTTCAACTGCAAAAATTAATTTCGATAAACCGCAGTCAGGCGATAGTGCAATCTGTGTTGTATCGGGTGAAACTATCGAGGACGGCAAAGGTACAAAGCTGATGTATCTTGGCAAAGAATACAATTTCTGTTGCGAAGGGTGCGTCGGTGAGTTCAAAGCGGCATCAATTAAATATACAGATGGTAAAGCCATTTGTCCTATCTGCAATCACGATGACGGTAAAGAGTCTATTACTTCAACCTATAATGAGACAGCTTATTATTTTTGCACTAAAGGATGCAAAGAAAAATTCGAGAAAGACCCTGAAAAAGTTTTAGAAAAGTATAATCAGTAAAATATAAGTAAGCAATGACAACGGATGATTTCAATCCTGATAGTATTTCAGAGCTGACGTTCACTGACATTTCACTTGGCCCTGTTTATCTTGTCTCGAGAAATTTGGAAAGAACAATAAACGCTTATTCTGATTTTCTCGGGTTTGAAATCTTAAAGCAAGATGATGATTATATCTCATTTGGTCTCGACGGAAAAGAAATTCTGAATTTTAAAATCGACCCTGATGCGCGCGCCAAAGCACCGACCGATGCAGGGTTATATCACATTGCAATTTTACTTCCCGAGCGCCGCGACCTTGCCAAATTTGTGCAGATGCTCATTGATTCAAATATCAGATTTGCCAGCGCTGACCATCTCGTGAGCGAAGCGATTTATCTATATGATTCCGATGGACTTGGGATAGAAGTTTATTGGGACAAACCAAGCTCTGAATGGGTTTGGGAAAATGACAAAGTAAAAATGGATACCTTGCCAATAGATATCGATGTTTTGCTTGATGAAATTGAAGACATAAACGATGTCTGGGATGGCGTTCCGGCCGGAACGAAAATCGGACATATTCATTTGCAGGTTCCTGATTTAAAAACAGCAGAAGATTTTTACACGAAAACTCTCGGCTTGAATTTAACAAGCACTTTTCCTGGAGCATTATTTTTAGCCGCCGATGGTTATCATCATCATATCGGTTTAAATAATTGGCACACTAAAGGAATTGCTCAATCAGATGATAACGTTGCCGGACTAAGAGCATTTGACATTACAATTCCGGACCCGACAATTTTCGAATCATTCAAAAGAAGAGTTTCAAAGCTTCAGCCGAACATAGGAATTAATGACAACGAAATTGAATTAAGAGATATTTTGAATAACAGAATACTTGTAAAAACACTCTCAGAATAAACCCGAATAATGTCCGAAAAAAATACGGCAGAGAAAATTTATACAGAACAAAAGTCAGATAGAGCATCATTCACTGTTCACGATTTGCCAAAAAGCGAACGTCCTCGTGAAAGATTAATTGAAAATGGCGCTGACAGCTTATCATCTGTTGAACTTCTGGCTGTAATCCTCGGTCGCGGCATAAAAGGCGAGTCTGTGATGACAACAGCGCAGAAACTTCTTACAAAATTCGGTTCATTAAACGCAATTCTTGAAGCGTCATTTGAACAGCTTACTTCAATAAAAGGAATAGGGCAGGCAAAAGCCTGCCAGCTTATTGCGTTATTCTCGATTGCGAAAAAATATCATCGCGATAAAATCGAAAAAGAAAAATTAAGATTGGACAAAGACGGCATCACCTGTCCGGAAGATGCTGTTGAGCTGCTTAAAAATTCTTTACCCAGTGACAATAAAGAATATTTTTATGTGCTGTCCTTTGATGTCAGAAACAGATTGATTGGTTATGACAGGATTTCGGAAGGAAGCTTAAGCGCAAGCGTTGTTCATCCGAGAGAAACATTCGAGTCTGCAATAAAAAAACATGCGGCAAGAATAATTGTCGCGCATAATCATCCTTCAGGAGACACTTCGCCCTCAAAGGAAGATATAAACATTACCAAAAGATTATTTGATGCAGGAAAGATTTTAGGTATAGAACTTATTGACCATATTATCTTTTCAAAAACATCTTACTTCAGCTTCAAAGAAAAAAACCTCATTTAATAATTGGCAATGTGCAATTTACAATGAGCAATGAAAAACAATATTAATTAAAAGCTAAACCGGATTTAATTGTTAATTGCTAACTGTTAATTGCAAATTGGTTAAAAGCCGTCTTCTTCGTCATATCCATCACTGTCATATTCATAAAACATCATTGTTTGGTAAAACTTTTCCCCGTCTTTTGAGATTATCATACCGCCTTCAGGTTCCCAGTCATCATCCATAAGTTCATTTACTCTCAATTCAAGCTCTTCGATTGTTTCAGCTGCAACTATTTTATACCGCATTTTACTTTTAAATTGTTATTCAATATTATTAATTTACTTTTTAATATCTCTAAAATCAATTATCATAAAACAACTTTAAACCACTTATATAAATGAAAACCAAAATTTTCTCATTTTTCCTGATTGTTTTTACAGTGTCTGTTTTCTCAAATTCATTCGCGCAAACTTCAAATAATGAATATACAGACTGGAATACTTCATTGAAAAATTACGCAGGAATTTACCAATATTGGACAGAAAATCAAATGGGTTCGGGTAATAAAATTTATTTTTATGTAATTTTTACTTATAAAAATGATTCCTTGCAGATTGCTATGATGGACCAGCAAGCAGGAGTAATCCAGAACGTTACTATTCAATCAATTTCAGGCAATACGGTTAAAACAAATTTATTCACCGGGAAATTTATCATTGGTATAAGCGGGGATAAAGGATTTTATGTAACGGAGGGAAGCTATAACGGATATTTTTATGACAAGACAAATTCAAATGGAGCAAAAAACAGAATAAGACAAATCAAAGCCATCTCAAAACAATAAAGTTTAAAAGAAACTAATTGGAATACAAAGATTATTATAAAATTCTCGGAGTAGATAAAAACGCAACCGCCGACCAAATAAAATCAGCATACAGAAAGCTGGCGATGAAATATCATCCTGATAAAACAAAAGGTGACAAAGCTGCAGAAGAAAAATTCAAAGAGATAAACGAAGCAAACGAAGTTCTTTCAAATGCTGAGAACAGAAAAAAATATGACCAGCTCGGAGAGAACTGGAAATATTATCAGCAGTCGGGAGGCAATGCGCAAGATTTTGACTGGTCGCAATATGCGCAGGGCGGACGAGGACAAGGCGGTAGAACATATACTTATCAGGGCGACCCGAATGATATGTTCGGCGGAGGCGGAGCAGATTTCTCTGATTTCTTTGAATCCATTTTTGGCGGAGGCGGGTTTGGAGGAATGGGCGGCGGAGCACGAGGCAGACGAGCAGGCGGTCGTTCGAGTATGGCATATCAAGGACAGGATATGTCCGCAAGTCTTGAAGTTACTTTGCAGGAAGCATTTACAGGAACGGAAAAAGTTTTTAATCTCGAAGGACAGACCATTAAGCTCAAGATAAAACCCGGAATAAAGGACGGGCATGTTCTTAAAATGACAGGCAAAGGCGGTCCGGGAATGAACGGCGGACCTAACGGGGACTTGTTGATTACAGTTAACATTATGCGGGACCCTGTCTTTGAACGAAAAGGAGATGACCTTTATGCAAACTTAGATGTGGATGTTTATACTGCGGTGCTTGGAGGCAAAGTAGATTTTAAGACATTGAAGGGAACAATCAAAGTTAATATCCCGAAAGGGACTCAATCGGGAAAAACTTTAAAGCTTCAGGGTTTGGGAATGCCTGATTACAATAACCCGATGAATTCAGGAAATTTATTCTTGAAAATAAACATCCGTGTCCCTGAAAATTTATCCGAGAAAGAAATTCAATTGTTTACAGAACTCCAAAATCTAAGAAAATAAAATGACTCTACAAGAATACACTAATGTCCTACCCGGCTGGATGAAGTATTTCGGGTTTGAAGAAGTTCCGGTTCACCCTCAATTCAATGCTTTAAAAATTTTCAGACGCACTAAATTTGAAGCAACAAAATTTGGAAATGAAGCTGTCTATTGTTTTGTAAATCACGTTCCTGAAACTATCACATACAATGAGCTGTCACAAATCAGTTCAACAAATTTCAGTTATGCTGCAGGAACTTTAATGTCGCATTATAATGACGGGGTGCGTGGAATCGGCTCAATGCTCGTAGTGTTTAACTTGTTTTTAGTTGAGAAAATTTCTCAGGAGCAGTATAGATTCTCGACGGATTATTGTCCAAAGCATTTCGCCGCAGCGGAATTCCCCTCTGTGTTAGATTTAAGCACATCGAATATTTATTATTATCAGAAAACTCCGGTTTGGGGGTGGGCATATTATAACGGTTACCGTACCCGTTCATTCCAGTTTTTCTCTCCTCAGTCTTGGGCGAGAGTTGGGAAGTAAATAAAATTATTACGTTAGTCTTGTCATTCCCGCGCAGGCGGGAATCCAAAGATTAATGATTTATAGAATCTATTGTTTTAATATTCTAAGGATTTTATAAATTTAACCGGATTTTCTCTGCGGCAAAAGTTTTCTTCCTTTTATATTTTTTTCAATTTGACTATTTTTAAATTACACCTGCGGAAATGGCGAAATTGGTAGACGCACCATCTTGAGGGGGTGGCGCCGTTTGGCGTGAGGGTTCAAATCCCTCTTTCCGCACTCTTTTCCCATCTTTTCTCTTATTTTCCTAATTAATAACAATAGTTTTACAAGTTCCGTAAATTATATTCGTAGTCGAAAGCATTTTCCAGGGACGGTTTTGCTGAGCTTTCGTTCAACGAACCCTAAAGGGTTCGGCTACATAAAATAAATTTATAGATTATGCTAAAGATAATTTCATTTTTAGTGTTAAGCTTAACTGCATTTGCAAGCGGATGTGGTCAGACAAATAAAACGGATTCAACCTCACCGATTTTATCGCGGGAAATAAGAATCAGTGACGGCTGTGAAGACTGTACTCTGATTTTTGAAGGAATGCCATCGTTTGAGAATATGCTTTCTGAAACTTCAATTGCAAATTCAAATGAACCGGGTGAACCGCTTGAAATCAGCGGAACGATTTTTATGCCGGATGGCAAAACTCCTGCGCCTGATATTTTATTATATATTTATCATACTGACAATAAGGGTCTTTATTCACAATGGGATACCCAGACTGTCGGAAAGCGGCACGGTCATTTGCGCGGCTGGATGAAAACAGACAAAGAAGGGAAATATAAATTCACAACAATCCGTCCTGCATCATATCCTAACAGCAATAATCCCCAGCACATACACCCAATCATAAAAGAACCCTACAAAACCGAATACTGGATTGATGATTATTTATTTGAGGACGACCCGTTGATGAAAGGAGGGCTGCCTTCATATATACAGAACCGCGCCGGAAATGGGATTATAAAGGTTGCCAAAAACGAAAATGGAGTATGGATGGGAAAAAGAGACCTGATTTTAGGATTAAATATACCTAATTATAGATAAGATTTTCATTTATTTCCCTTGAATATGTTGTATTTTCTACATATTTTAATCCCTTTGCAAAAAGTTAATATTTAATTTACACAATTGACTAACAAACATTACGAGACCTACATCATCGCAGACGGTAACTTTGAAGATGCCGCAGTTGAAGAAATTATTTCAAAATACTCAAACTTACTCAAGAAAAACAAAGCTGAAATAATTAATACCGAGAGGATAGGAAGAAAACGTCTTGCTTATCCGATCAACAATAAACAAAACGGCTATTACGTTTGCATAGAGTATAATGCTCCTGCAAATGTTGTTGCCATACTTGATAAAACCTTCAGAATTGATGAAAATGTTATGAGATATTTGACATTATATTTGGATTCTAAGACACTGAAAGAAAGGAACGATCACTTCACCAGGAAAGCTCAGTACTTGGCGAAGTTACAGAATGACGCTGCTGCTAAGGAAGCCGGAGACGCTGAAAAACTTACCTCCCAAACTTCCACTGAAACATCTCAGGCAAAATCAGGCGACGCTGTCTCTGTTTCTTAAGCTAGGTATGTAATATGATTTTTTTGAATTAACTGAATAACTAATTAAAACTACCATATTTTTTTGGAGGTAAACAATGGCTGAATTTAAGATGCCTGAACTGAACTCTGTTATCGTAGCAGGAAACCTTACCAAAGACCCTGTTTTCAGACAGACTACTACCGGAACTCCGGTTGTGAATTTCCATATCGCAAGCAACAGAAGATTTAGAGATAAAAATGACGAATGGAAAGAAGATGTTTGTTATGTTGGAATTGTTGCATGGAACAAGCTTGCTGAAAGCTGCAGAGACAAACTCAAAAAAGGAAATGCTGTTCTTGTTGACGGAGAGCTTCAGAGCAGAACCTTCAAAACTGAAGACGGTGCAAGCCGAACAGTAGTTGAAATCAAAGCAAGAAGAATTCAGTTCCTCAACAAAAGAGGCGCTCAAGGCGGAGATGCTGCATCACACGATGAACCTTCAGTTTTCTCTGATGACAGCTTTGACCAGCTGCTTTCTCCTGAAGATTCAGATTTGATTAAACACTAATTTTTATAAATAAATTTAGTTATTAAAACCATATCCTCTTAAATTAAAATAAAAGAGGGATTATATATTATGAAAGTTATATTAAGAAAAGACTACGAACATCTTGGACAAACAGGTCAGGTTGTTGAAGTAAAAAAAGGATATGCGAGCAACTTCCTTATCCCGAACGGCATTGCTGTAATTGCAAACGATTCAAACAAAAGACATTCAGAAGAAGTTACGAGACAGCAATCAAGGAAAAGAGAAAAAGAACTTGATGAAGCCAAAAAGCTCGCAGGTGATTTATCCAATGTTTCTGTTGACATAGTTGTTAAGACAGGTGAAGAGGACAGACTTTTTGGTTCTGTAACTTCGCAGATGGTTCATGATGCGCTTGTTGAAAAAGGATATTCTTCTCTCGATAAAAGAAAAATCTCTATCGGAGAACCGATTAAAAAACTCGGTGAGCATGAAGTTGACATTAAGCTTCATCATTCAGTGGTGGCAAAGATTAAGGTGAACGTGAAAAAAGAAGGACACGAGATGGGAAACGGTGTAACTGAAGAAGCTGCTGAAGTTAATGAACAGACAGGCGAGACTTCAGAAAAAGAAACACCGGCATCCGTTCAGGAATAAATTAAATAAATTTGAAATAATTCAGAGGGTTTGTTCCGAGAGGAGCAAACCCTTTTTTGTTTTATACTTGCTCTCATTCCTGCGAGGTATGAATCTAATTAAATAATTGATTATGAGAATTCTAAATAGAGATACTGACGAAGCAATCAAAGATGTTGGGATATACCTGACAAAAGAGGAAGTAGAAAGTTTAATAAATTATTTGCAACATTTATTAGAACATCCTGAATATCATCATTTTCACTGCAGAGCAATTGATGAAGGAAATACTGGATATAAAGAAATTACAGGGACAATTTATTCTGAGGATAATATGCATACTTTCGATCCAAGAAGTAGGAAACTGATTTTAGAAGATAGATAAACTTATTGTCATCTTGAACAGTGAAGGATCCCCAAACGAAGGGGGACTCTTCGCTCCGCTCAGAGTGACACGAAGGTTTTAAAATTTTCCATATTAAATAAATATTAATTATAGTATTTTTGTTTATATGAGTAACAACGAAGAAGTCACTTCGGTGACTAATGGCGCAAGCAACGGGCATACACAATCAAAAGAACTTTCCGCAGTAACAATACGCTTTGCAGGTGATTCCGGTGATGGAATGCAGCTCACAGGCAGTCAGTTTACAAATACAACGGCAATTTTCGGAAACGATGTCGGAACGCTTCCTGATTTCCCGGCAGAAATTCGCGCTCCAGTCGGAACGACATACGGAGTGAGCGGTTTTCAGCTTCAGTTTTCCAGCAATGATATTTTTACCCCCGGTGACGAGGTAGATGTTTTGGTTGCAATGAATCCCGCTGCTTTGAAAGTTAACATAAAAGATTTGAAAAAAGGCGGAGTGGTAATTGTTAACTCCGATTCATTTGACAATAAAGGTCTTCAGCTTGCAGGCTACACCGTAAACCCGCTTGAAGATGAAACTTTGGATGATTATGAAGTTCATTCAATACCCATAACTAAAACAACGCTCGAAGTTCTGAAGGAACTTCATCTTTCCCAGAAAGCGGCAGTCAAATGTAAAAACTTTTTTGCATTGGGTTTAATGTACTGGTTGTATGAACGCTCTATGGAAGGAACTCTGAACTGGATAGATTCAAAATTTTCTAAAGACCCTTTAATTGCAGAAGCAAACAAACGCGCTTTAAGAGCAGGATATAACTTCGGGGAAACATCTGAAATATTTTCCGCAAGATATCAGGTGCGGGCGGCTAAGCTTCCTTCAGGGACTTACAGAAGCATAAGCGGGAACGAAGCGCTTGCATTGGGTTTAGTATCAGCTTCAGTCAAAAGCGGACTAAAGCTTTTGCTTGCAACGTATCCTATTACTCCGGCTTCGGATATTCTTCATTACTTATCTAAATATAAAAATTTTGGAATTATAACTTTTCAGGCGGAAGATGAAATTGCAAGCGTTACTGCAGCGATTGGAGCATCTTTTGCAGGGGGGCTTGGTGTTACATCAACAAGCGGTCCGGGTGTTGCATTGAAAACCGAGGCAATTGGTCTTGCAGTAATGACGGAACTTCCGTTATTGATTATAAACGTTCAGCGCGGCGGACCATCGACAGGTCTTCCGACAAAAACCGAACAGGCGGATTTAATGCAGGCAATTTATGGTCGTAACGGCGAATGTCCTGTTGCTGTCATTGCTCCGGCAACTCCTTCGGATTGTTTTTATATGGCTTATGAAGCAGTAAGAATTGCAACACAGTTTATGACTCCGGTTATGTATTTATCGGATGGATTTCTTGCAAATGGCTCCGAGCCGTGGAAAGTTATAACGTCGGATTCACTTCCTGAATTAAAAGTAAATTTCAGAACGGAGACGGAAGGATTTTTCCCGTATCTGCGTGATGAAAACCTTGCTCGTCCATGGGCAGTGCCGGGAACTCCGGGACTTGAACACAGAATCGGGGGACTTGAAAAACAAAACATTACAGGTAATGTGAATTATGACCCCGATAATCACGAAGCGATGGTTAAGATTCGCGCGCAGAAAATAAAAAACATTCAGAACATAATTCCGAAGCTTGAAGTTCATGGTGAACAGGAAGGCGAGTTGCTTGTTCTCGGATGGGGAAGTACTTACGGTCCTATTGTCGCTGCCTGTGAGAACACAAAAGCAAAAGGAAAGAAAGTTTCTTATGCACATTTAAGATATTTAAATCCGATGCCTGCAAACATTGGTGAAGTAGTGAGAAAGTTTAAAAAAGTTTTAATTCCTGAAATGAATTTAGGGCAGTTAAGCAAAATAATAAGAGCAGAGTTTTTAGTCGATGCAATCAGCATGAATAAAGTGCAGGGGCTTCCGTTCAAAGCAAAAGAAATAGAACAAAAAATAACAGAGATTTTAGGTTAGTAGGACAGACATTCCTGTCTGTCCCGACAGGCAAGAATGCCTGTCGTACTAATAAAACGAAACCTGAAGGTTTCGGCTACAGTATAAAAAATAAGAAGTAAAATATATGGCAGACACAACAGAAAATAAACCGGCAATAGAAACAAAAGTTTATACTGCAAAAGATTTTTCATCAGACCAGGACGTAAGATGGTGTCCTGGCTGCGGTGATTACTCAATTCTTGCGCAGGTCCAAAGAACTTTACCTGCTCTCGGCATTACAAAAGAAAAACTCGTATTTGTTGCAGGTATTGGATGTTCGAGCCGTTTTCCATATTATATGAATACCTATGGCTTCCATACAATTCACGGTCGCGCAACAGCAGTCGGAACCGGAATTAAATGCATGAACCCCGATTTATCGGTATGGATTGTCGCTGGTGATGGTGATTTGCTCAGCATTGGCGGTAATCATTTCTTGCATATACTTAGAAGAAACGTTGATGTTAATCTTTTGCTTTTTAATAATAGAATTTACGGTTTAACTAAAGGACAATACTCGCCAACCTCGGAGCTTGGAAAAATTACCAAGTCATCACCTTACGGAACAATCGATGCTCCTCTTAATCCCGTATCACTTGCGCTTGGAGCAAATGGAACTTTCATTGCGCGTTCGATGGACAGAGACCCGAAACATTTGCAGGATATAATTACGAGAGTTGCTAAGCATAAAGGGACTTCCTTCCTCGAAATTTTTCAGAACTGCAACATTTTTAATGACGGAGCATTTTTCCTATATACTGAAAAAGAAACAAAAGCCGACAATGTTTTATATCTTGAACATGGCAAGCCTTTAGTCTTTGGAACGAATAAAGATAAAGGAATAAAGCTTGACGGTTTCACACCTGTAATAATAGACTTAACAGACGGTAAATGGAGCATCAATGATGTTCTTGTTCATGATGAGAAATCACGCGATCTTGCGTTCATATTAAGTTCATTCGCCGAGCATACCGGTTTCCCTGCGCCTGTTGGAGTTTTCTTAGACATTGAAAGACCGACTTACGAACAGGAACTTTATCATCAGATTGAAAGACACATCAGTTCGAAAGGTCAAGGCAATCTCGATGAGATTCTTAGAGGAACTACCACCTGGACGATTAATTAACAATAATTTTGACTATTAATTGAAAAGCCCTGCTGAGAAATCGGCAGGGCTTTTTTATTTTATATATATTAAAAAAATATCTTATGGTTTTGGAACGCTTACAAAATTTCCTTCGGTAATTGTATAATCAACTCCTGTCTGGTCTTTTGCAGTAATAGTAAAATTACCGCTTATAGTCGTAGTAGTTATTTCTGTAAGATTTACAGTGCCTGAAAGCCCTTGTATATTCGTGACACTTCCTCCGTCATTGATAAAATATTGAAAAGTTGCTCTATTACTTGCAGACGATGACGTATCCACATTATATGCTCCTGTTGAATTGCCATATATATCAAGTTCAATATTTTTGTAGTTAGCTCCGCTGCCTTCTTCCCAAGGTATCCTGTTACGTGAAGGTGGTGTTGTCCAGTTAGCATTCATCGTATATTGTGTCCCATTCATTTTGAAACAGAGATTCGAACCGCTGCAAGCCCCTAGTATTGGAGTCAAAGGATTATTCTTATCGCATGCAGCTAACCCGATAAAGCCGGCGAGAATAAAACAAATCAGGAGATAATTTAAAATCTTAATTTTTACTTTCATTTTTATTTCATGTTTTAATTAATAAATGATGTCTCAAAATTACTTTTAAACATAATATCCTGCAATCAGAAATTTTGCTAATTGTGAATGAAATTTAATATCAAAAACTTGACTGGTTCATTAAATATCAGGAAGAAATTTATAAATCAGATAATAAAAAACCCGCTTTGTGAGCGGGCTTTTTATTTAATAAATTCCGGAGAGAGGGTTTTTAGAAATCAAATCCTAATGAAATATAATATTTCGGCTTACTCCATTTATGAAGATTTGTACTCCATGCAACATCAAATTTTAACGGAAAATTCAGGAATATAAGACGTGTTCCAAGCCCTGTACCAATTAATAAATCTTTTGTCTGGAAGCTTCCTGTCGGACCTTTTTCAAAAAATTTTAAAGATTTATCATCACTCCAGGCTGTTCCAACATCGACGAATGCAACACCTTGGATATTCTGAAATCCGATAGGCAGCAATCCCAATACAATATATTTAAATATTGGATATCTAAATTCAAGATTCATCAATGCGTACTTTGAGCCTGACTTAGCATCATAATTATATCCTCTAAGCGGAAGACCTGCTGAAGAGAATGCAAATTCTTCTATGTTGCTGATAGGAACATTTGAGTTCTCAAAAGAGCGGTTAATCCAGTTTGGAGTTCCGCCGATATAAAATCTGACCGGATTCGGTCCGTAACTTGCTCCTCCCGCAAAACGAGCCGCGAAGCTATAATCATCACCCATTTTAAAATATGTTCTGTAATCAAGTGTTCCGGTTACAAAACCAATTCCATTTTCACCAAATTTAGGCGACGCAAATGCGCTTAAATTATATCGTGTTCCTCTTTCGGGTGCATAAGTATAATAACTAAACTCGGTATTATCATGCACAAAACTTACCGAAGGAACTAAAAACGTTTTTTCTGTCAAAGGTTCATTAGAGTTGTCAAGATTCTCTCTTGATATATGGCTTAATCCAAGACTTCCTTCGATTCTTTTGAATCTGCTGAAGGGATAACTTGCCATAACTGTTCCGCCGAAATTTCTGTACCTGTATAATTCATCGCCTCTTCCCAAACCATTGTTGTATAAAACAAATCTCGCAGTATGGAACAGAGCAGCTCCATAGTCAATTCTTTTTGGCAAATAATAATATGCCACTGCATAATCGCTATTCTTCAGGTCAATCACCATTGACGTAATAATATTTATCCTGTGATTTCCAAGCATGTCACTGAGAGATATTTGCGCAACTCCCTGAACACCATAAAAACTTGAATAATCGGCATTTCCATAAACCAAGTCAGGTGAAAACTTTACTTTATATTTATGAATTCTGAATGAACCATCAGGATTCACGTTATTCTCTACATAAAAATTCATATTTGTAGCATAAACGGAATCAACAACCTTATTCTGAGCAATCGTATCTGAATTAGCAAATTTAATTTCAATATCCTGACCATAAAGAGTGGTTGAATCAGTTCCTTTTATTAATTTTAAAGTATCGATAATGAGCTCAGCACTGTCACTTGATTCCATTACCTGATATAAGGTATCTTTTTCTTTTCCGGTTGAATCAACAATTGCAGTAACTTCGGTTTCTTTTCCAAACAATCCTTCCATTACAAATCTTTCTTTCACAAACTCTGTTGGAGGCAATTCACTAATTGGCAATGTTTTGTCAAATGGATTGGACATTGAAAAAATATCATAACCGCCTTTGTTCAAAGAAACAAAGAGCATTCTTTTCCCGTCTTTTGAAACTGTTATCTGGTCAATGGGATTTAAAGAATTTGTAACGGGTCTGTCAACCGAATTTCCCAAGGAATCGGTTTCTCTTAAATATAAATTTGTGATTCCGTTTACATCCGAAACGTATAACATTTTCTTTCCGTCTGCACTGATTTGTGCATCAGTCTGAACTGAATATTCTATATTTGTTTCTCTTGTTACTTCTCTTGTGCTGATATCGATTTTATATATATCCTTGCCGTCATATTCATAGTTTGCCATATTAAAATTAGCAGGGATTTCATTTAAGTTTGTATAACCGTTTCTATCTGAAGTCCAGTAAATAAATCTTCCATCAGGTGACCATGTTGGTTTTTCATCTGAAAAAACATCATTGGTTAAATTAACCGATTTCTTCGTCGCCATATCATAAACATATACGTCAGTTTGTTTAGAAGTCATTCCGATATAAGCAATTTTCCCCCCGGAAGGCGCCCAGCTTAAATTAGCTATTTCAAGACTTTCAATAGGAAGACGTGTTTCGTCGGAGTTTTTTATATCTATTAAATAAACTGCATCTTTACTTTGGGTTTTTGAGCTGATTGCAAGATATTTTCCGTCAGGTGACCATGTAAGACCGGGGGTAAGGATATTTAATTCTTCAAAATCAGTGGAAGTATTTCCTGATAAAACTTTTTCAATTATCTGACCTGTTGAGGTTCTTGCCAGCCAAACATCGAACAACCCGTCTCTGTTTGAAATGAAAGCAAACATCTGACCATCAGGTGAAATTGTCGGAGCAATGTTATAAAATCCTCCATCTTTTTCATGGTCGGTTAATCTCTGCGCGAAGTCTGTAACCTCTTCACGTGTATCTATTTCAGGCCAGTATCTTTTCTTTAAATCTTTATGCCATTTTTCCGATAACTTTTCGGTTCCCATCTTATAGGTTTCCTCGAAGCCGGCTTCGACATCACCCATTGCTTTTATGTTGTTCATCAAATCACCAATCTTATCATTTCCGTAATTATCGGCAAGAAATGCAAAAAAACTTTGTCCTGCTCTGTAAGCAAGATAGCCGTTTGCGTACTCAATAGGAGGCAGATAATTATTTATCACAAGGTCACGTATATACATATCCGTCGCTTTATCCAGACCATACAAACTCTGAACTTCCGCCATTCCCTCACTAAACCAGAGGGGAAATACCAAAGTAATGTTTCTTGAAATAATATTCTGAATAGAGCCTCCATAAAACATGTCATTCATAAATGCGTGAACTAATTCGTGATGGATAACATGCCTGAACTTTTCGTAATCACCTTCAAACGGAACTACAACGCGGTTTTTGAAAAGCTCTGTAACACCGCCGACACCTTCGGGAAGGAATTCATCAACTACGTTATTTTGTTGAAACTCATTATGAGAGTTAAATAATATAATAGGAATTCTGTTTGATATACGGTAATCTAAGTTTGTGCTCAATTGGACTAATGAGCTTTCTGCAACCTGAGCTGTATATTCTGCTATGTAGTTACCACCCTGGTAAAAATAAATATCAAAATGTTTTGACTGAATATATTTCCATTCAAATTCCATGTATTGGACTTTATTTTTGCCGAATTGGGAATATGCGGGTGATTGAGAAATTAAGAGGGTTGAAATTGTTAACAGAAAGATTAATAAGAATTTCGATTTCATTTTTTTAATTTTATACTTACAATTAATTTAACAAGTATTTATTTATCTATAATTATCCTTTCCTTTGACATAAAGAACATATGTTTAGTTTAAAAAATTCTTTAAAACTTTGGTAATTTAACACTTTTAAAACAAAAATACACTGATTTTTTATTAAAATAAAAGTAAATTGTCCATTCTAATATTGCATCCTGATTTTCAATAATGGTAAGAAAAATAGAATTTGACGAACATATTCTGGATAATGGTCTCACTTGCATCCTGCATAAGAACTCCAAGAACCCTCTAATAAATCTAACACTCGGTTATAAGGTTGGTTCCAAAGATGAACTGCCCGGGAAAAAGGGAATTGCTCATTTGTTTGAGCATATGATGTTTCAAGGATCAGAAAATATCTCAAAAACCGAACATTTTACATACATTCAGAAACTCGGAGGCAACTGCAACGCTTTTACAATGCAGGATTTGACCGCATATCATGAAACTTTGCCATCTAATCAAATTGAAACTGCTCTCTGGCTTGAATCCGACAGAATGAACTCTTTAAATATTTCTGAAGATAATCTTTCGAATCAAAAGCAGGTTGTGATTGAAGAAAAAAAGCAAAGATACGATAACTCGCCCTATGGAACTGCGTTATTAAATATATATAAAAATGTTTTTACGGATTCACCTTATGAATCGCCGGTGATTGGTTTCGAAGAAGATATTAATTCTTTTAGTGTTGACGAAGCAATAACCTTTCATAACAAATATTATTCGCCGCAGAACGCAGTGTTGTTTCTGACAGGTGATTTTGATGATGACAAGATTTTAAAAACAATCGACGCGTATTTCGGTAATATAAAGAACAAAGATAATCCCGATGAAGTGGGTAAGTTTTCAAATAGAGAATTAAAAGAATCAAAGAAGATAATAGTGAAAGACAAAATTACATTACCGGGATTGTATATGTGTTATAAGATTCCTGAGTACGGTTCATTTGAGGAGTATACATTAGAATATCTTACAACGATAATATCAAACAGCAGGAGCAGCCGGTTATATAAAAAACTTGTCTATGAAAAAAATATTGTGAAATCCATTTATACGGCAAAAATGATGCTGAAACATTGCGGTGTTTTGTTTTTCAGAAGCATTGTCAATGACCCGAAAGATATGGATTATGTTGAAAAATCAATTTATGAAGAATTAAACTCAATAGCAGAAAATGGTGTTTCAGAAGAAGAGTTTGAGAAAGTTAAAAATGAAATAGAGTTTCAAAACGTGACAAATCTTTTTACATTGAAATCAATTTCACTCAACAATCTGATTAATACTTTATATTTTAATGACCCTGATTTAATTAATACAAAAATAGATAAGTTTCTGGAAGTGAAAATTGATGACATTAAAAAAACAGTTAATGACTGGCTTGTGAAGAAAAATAATTTTGTGATGCATTATCTTCCTGACAAAAAGTAATATTAATTTATATTAATTTAATTGACTCCAAATTTTCCGCAAATAAATTTTAAGCATTTCACACTTCCTAACGGGTTAAAGGTGCTTTTACATCAGGACAAAAAAATTCCGGTTGTGACTGTGCAGACAATGTTCCATGTCGGTTCAAAGGATGAAGCAGAAAACAAATCGGGACTTGCTCATTTGTTCGAGCATCTGATGTTTGAGGGAAGTCCTAACATTCCTGCGGGACAATTCGATATGTTGTTAAATCAGCGGGGCGGTGACAGCAATGCATATACGACATGGGATGTTACCAGCTATCATTTAACTCTACCTTCGCAGGAACTTGAGTTTGCATTATGGCTGGATACGGACAGGTATTATGGATTTAACATAAATGAAACTGAACTTGAGACTCAGAAGAAAGTTGTGCGTGAGGAAAAGAATACTCACATCGATAACTCGCCTTATGGCTCACTTGAAGAAGAGAGCGCAAAAAGATTATTCACTACATCAGGGTACAGACGTCCGATTATCGGATATATGAATGATGTTGATAAATTGACGCTTAAAGATTTAAAAGATTTTTTTGAAACAAACTACTCGGCAAATAATGCGGTGCTTTCAATTTCGGGAGATATTGATTATGATAACGCTACTGAGCTTGTTTATAAATATTATTCGAATTTAAAAAATTCAGATAAGCTGAACAAAAAATCATATTTTGAAAAAGAAATAAACGGTGAAATTCGTGATGTAATTTATGACAATATTCAGCTTCCTGCCGTATTCATAATATATAGAGTGCCGAAGTTTGGAAGCAAGGAGTGGTACTCGTTTAAACTAATTGCAAAAATTCTTGCAGAAGGCGACAGCTCGTTTTTGAACAAAGCATTGGTTTATGATTCTCAGATGCTGAATGAAATTTTTATTCACGCAATGGGTATTGAAGACGTGAGCATATTCTCGATTAACGGATTCCTGGATTTGAGCTCAAATCCGGATGAGGTTATAACTGAAATAGATAAGTATGTTTCAAAGATTAAATCGGGTGATTTTTCAGATGAACATCTTGTAAAAGCAAAAAATAAGATTGAAACCGATTTATACAAAACAAATTATCTGCAAAGAAGCATATCGGATAAGCTATGTTATTATTCGACGGTGCTTGATAACCCAGGTTTGATAAATACGGAAATAAAAAAATATCTGAACGTTACGAAAGATGATATTGTTGAAATGTCAAACAAGTATCTCGATAATTCGAAACGCGTAGTTTTAACTTACCTTCCAAAAGATTAAAATAAATTTATGAATTTTGAAAATATGAACGAGTATCATCTTGACAGGAGCAAGCCGCCGAAACCGGGCATTCCAAAGGATGTAAAGTTTCCGGAATTTTTTGAGACCAAAACTGCAAGCGGCATTACAGTGCTTGTTATTCAGGACAATATGCTGCCCGTTGTAAACGTTCGATTTGTTTTTAAGGCGGGTTCATTTCATGACAGCATTCCCGGCGTATCTGCATTTACCGTTGATATGCTTTCAAAAGGCACATCGAAAATGACTGCAACTGAGATTGCTTCAAAGATTGATTTTTACGGCGCAACATTGTCTTATGGAAGTGACTATGATGTTAATTATGTCAGCATATATACTTTAAAAAAATATTTTGATAATGTATATAATATCACGAGTGATATTATAAATGATGCAATCTTCAGTGATGAAGAAATAGACCGTTTGAGAACACAAAAAATAAATTCAATACTCAGCTTTAAAGATGAAGGCGAGTATCTTGCTTCGAGAGCTTTCAAAAAATTTGTGTATGGAAAAAATACTTATGCAAATCCTGTTGAAGGTGATGAGCATACTCTCAAGCAAATAAACAGAGAATCACTCATAAACTTTAACAAGAACTTTTTTACTTCTGAAAATTTGATAATTGCGTTTGTCGGTGATATTTCTCCTGATGAAGCGTTGAAATATGTTGAGAGATTAGAGCAGGGAAGCCAAACCTCGAACGTGAAACATGAAACAAAAACAGATTCACAGTTGACAATAAACAATTCACGTTCAAAAGTTTTGCTTGTTAATAAACGCGACGCGGTTCAATCATCATTGAAAGTCGGCCGTATATCAAAAAGCAGGAGTGATGTGGACTTCTTTCCGCTCACTATTATGAATAATATTCTCGGAGGTTCATTCACTTCGAGAATAAACTCTAATCTTCGTGAAAGAAATGGATATACATACGGTGCGCGTTCATATTTTGAACTGAAAAAATATTCCGGTGATTTTTCCGTTGAGACCGAAGTCAAAGGTGATATAACTGCTAATGCCGTTAATGAAATAATATTTGAAATAAAACGGATGCGTGATGAGTATGTTAGTGATGCTGAGCTGTCAATTATGAAAAATTACATCACTGGAAATTTTCCGCTTCAGCTTGAAACTCCCGGAGCGATTGCATCACGTGTAATTGCTTTGAAACTGTTCGATTTGGAAGATGATTATTATCAAAAATATATTTCAAACGTAAACGCAGTTACGAAAGAAGACGTGAAAAAAGCCGCTGAGGAATACCTGCATCCCGATAATCTTGTCTTATCCATTGCAGGCAACGTGAAAGAACTTGAAAAACAAATGAAACAATTCGGTGATATTGAAGTAGTAACTATATAACAAAAGGCAAAAGTAAAAAAGCAAAATATTAATATTAAAACTTTGCGACTTAGAGTCTTCGTGGCAAGGAATTGAAAAATAAAATCAACGAATGCAGTCAAACACTTCCGATGTTCAGCTTGTAAAAGAACTCAATTTAAAATATTCAGAGCTTAAAAAAGAAATTGCGAAAGTAATAGTAGGGCAGGAGTCCATTATAGAGCAGATTTTCATTGCCATTCTTTCGCAGGGGCATTGCATGTTAATTGGTGTTCCCGGTCTTGCAAAAACTCTTATCGTAAAAACGCTTTCTGATGTTCTTGATTTGAAGTTCAACCGCATTCAGTTCACACCTGATTTGATGCCGTCTGATATTACAGGTATGGAAATTCTTGAGTCAACCCGCGAAGGTGAAAAAGCATTTAAATTTATTCAAGGACCAATTTTTGCAAACTTACTTCTTGCAGATGAAATAAATAGAACTCCGCCGAAGACACAATCGGCGCTTCTTGAAGCGATGCAGGAACATAAGGTAACTGCCGCGGGAGTTACATATACTCTCGATGAACCTTTCTTTGTTCTTGCAACACAAAACCCGATTGAACACGAAGGAACATATCCGCTTCCCGAAGCACAGCTCGACAGGTTTATGTTTGACATTCGTCTTGACTATCCGACATCCGAACAGGAAATCGAAATCGTTCAGAAGACTACAAGCTCGTATGTCCCGCAGGTTAAACATATTTTCTCAAAGGAAGAGATTATAAAATTTCAACAGCTTGTAAAGAAAGTTCCTGTTGCTGATGATGTGATTAAATACACCGTAAACCAAGTTTCAAAAACCCGTCCGGGAAATCCCGAATCTCTCGATTTCATGAAAAAATATATAAGCTGGGGTGCAGGTCCGAGAGCATCGCAGTACCTAATACTCGGAGCAAAAACAGTTGCCGTTCTCGACGGCAGATACTCACCAAGCATAGACGACGTGAAGAAAGTCTCAAAGCCAGTTCTTCGCCATCGTCTCATCGCAAACTTCAACGCCGAAGCCGACGGAGTGAACGTGCTGGATTTGATAGATAGATTGTTTGCATAAAATTTCTGCATTAAATTTATTGTTGAAAAAAATAAATTTATTTTTCATTTTATGCAAAATTAAATTATGCGTCAAATTTTACCCGGTAAAATTCTTTTAATCGTAATTTCATTTTTCATTTTTTTATTTTCATTTAAAGATACTTCCTCACAATCTCAATTTCTTGATATTGTCTGGTTAAAGAATGGACAGTATATAAAAGGATTGATTATTTCCGGTTCAACGAACGAAAAATTTAAGATTATTGATATATATGGTAGAGAATATTCAATTGAGTGGGCTGAAATAGACCGTATAGAAAAAGATAATTATACTAAAGAAAGATTTTTGGGATATGCGAAAAATTATATTGATTCATCAGCGCTGAATAAACCATATTCACTTATTCTTAAAGGTGGATTTATGCGTGTTATGAATGCAGTTTCCAATAATGTTAATTTTAATATTATAGCTTCATACAGCATAAAAAACTTTTCGATTGGTGTAGGCGGCATGTATTCCAAAATTGAAAAAAATCAAATTTTCCCTATTTATCTAGATGGCAGATATACTTTTAATTATACAGCAATAAAGCCCTTCTTTTTTGTTAACACAGGTTATGGATTAGGTTCAGATGGAAAAAAAGGCGGTATGTTTGCTATGGGTGCAGGTGTCAGATATCAATTGACTACTGTATTTTCAATTCTTACTGACATATCATATTATTATCAGGCAGTTGATTATGAAAGTCAGGGAGTTAAATTTAAAATACGATATGATTGCGCTTTAATAAATGCAGGAATACAATTTTAAAATATTAATCAAAAATTTTATTTTTATCATTTTAGTATCCGCCGGCATTTTTGTATCAATTAACGGTTGTGAAAACCCATTAGAAACGGGTTACTTTGATCCAAGAATTATGATTACAGATGCAAATGGGAATATTTTAGGAGGGGATACAACTGCATGGTGCAAAACAACAAATCCGTCTTATACAATATTTGCTGTTCAGTTTGCATATCCAAATCCAACTAAGGACGGTAAGACACAGATATATGTTATCAATAATCAGGACGTGAGAATGACTCTTTACTTCGAAGATGGAAATATTGCATACAATAGTAATTACGGTTATAACTTTTATACATTCTTAATTGATGGAAGGAAGTTCGATTATAAAAATACCGTTAAGAAGTTGTATATAAAAACAAGCGCAGGACAGGAATGTTCGGGTTATATACAATTTGATTAAATAGTTTTTTACATCTTTATCTTCTTCACCAGCTCGGGTTTGCCGACTTGCGCGGGATTGTCGGGACCTGAACCTTCTTCAATCCACCGCACATAAACTTCCAGTTCACCGTTACCTTGAGTTACCCAATAATCATTTCCACCGCCTGCCCACCATCCGCGGCAAGATACAAGCGCGTTGCTTGGAATTTCATAATCTTTGTAAATTTCTGCCGGTGTTTCCGAGACTAACATATTTTCTTTTATAATAAAATTTTTCTGACCGTTTACAACGAGATAAACTTCAGTTATCGGCGCACCGAACTCCGCTTCGCCAACCTCTTTGAAAACCCACTCCAGTTTTGGAGTTGGCTTTTTTTCGTTAGTCTGTTGTGTTTGTTGAGGTGTATTATTTTGAGTTTGCGTTTGTGAGGAATTATTCTGCTGAGTTTGATTTTGTCCTGAGCTTGAAGTATTGTCGCTCGATGGTTTATTCATATCTGACCCACACGAAAATTTACAAGAACTTATGAGCAAAGACATTACGAAAAGAATGATTAAGTTTCGCATTTTAAAGGGTTTATTTGATGCCTCAAATATAGCTAAAATCAATTTGTTTTTAAACATTTTTTAATAAATAAAAACTTCAATTTTTAAACGAAATTGGTGTCAAATAAAGAAAAAGAAATTCATCGCTTCCTTCAGAATGACACCCTTAATAATCATTTAAAAATTAGATAATATCTTGGCAATAACCCATGATAGATGGTTTGACTTTCGTGGATATTTTGAGTAATTTGATGTTTTGCCAAAAAATGGGACTTTAAATCTCCCTTAAATTACAGCGATGGCTTTACGAAAACTGAAACCGGTAACACCGGCAACGAGATTCTATTCTATATCTTCATTCGAGGAGATTACAAAATCAACTCCGGAGAAATCACTTCTTGCTCCATTAAAAAAATCAGGCGGAAGAAATAATCTTGGTCGTGTAACTTCAAGACACAGAGGCGGAGGTCATAAAAGAAGATACCGCGTTATTGATTTTAAAAGAATCAATGCCGAAGATGCAAAAGTTATTTCAATTGAATATGACCCGAACAGAACTGCAAGAATTGCATTAGTTCAATATCCTGACGGCGCGAAGACATACATCATTGCTCCTGATGGTTTGAAAGTTGGTGAAATTCTTAACTCATCTAACGATGCAGATTTGAAACCGGGCAACACTCTTCAATTGAAAAGCATTCCTGTCGGAACGTTCATTCACAATGTTGAATTGAAACCGGGCAAAGGCGGGCAAATTGTTAGAAGCGCAGGCTCTTCAGCGCAGATAATTGCAAAAGATGAAAAATACTGTCAGGTAAAATTACCTTCAGGTGAAGTAAGATTAATATTAGGTGAATGTAAAGCAACTCTCGGAGTAGTAAGCAATCCAGACCACGAGAATATCAGCATTGGTAAAGCAGGTCGTTCAAGATGGATGGGTAAAAGACCTCACGTAAGAGGTGTTGCGATGAACCCTGTTGACCACCCGATGGGTGGTGGTGAAGGTAAAACTTCAGGCGGCGGACATCCCGTATCACCATGGGGCTTGCCTGCAAAAGGTTATAAGACAAGAAAGAAGAAAAATATTTCAAATAAATTAATCGTTAAAAAGCGTAAATAATATAAATGTCTCGATCTCTTAAAAAAGGACCGCATGTTGATTATAAGCTCGTTGAGAAAGTAGATGTTCTCAATAAGCAAAATCAGAAAAAAGTTATTAAAACCTGGTCGCGTGCCTGCACCATAACTCCCGAATTTATCGGACACACTTTCGCAGTTCATAACGGAAATAAATTTATTCCTGTTTATGTAACCGAAAATATGGTAGGACACAAGCTCGGCGAATTTTCTCATACAAGAACTTTCAGAGCTCACTCAGGCGGAAGAAAAGAAGAAAAGGGAGGATAATAAACAATGGAAGCACGTGCAATTAAAAGATTTGTAAGAAGCTCACCGCGCAAGATGAGATTAATTGTTGACCTCATCAGGAATAAGAATGTAGAAGAAGCTGAAGGAATTTTGAAGTTTTCAAAAAAATATTCAGCGGGAATTGTCTCAAGTGTATTGCTTTCTGCATACTCTAATTTGGTTAACAAGCTTGATACAGGTAAGGTTAGTAAAAATGAGGTGATTGTTAAAGAAGCATTTGTTGACGGCGGACCCGTTTTAAAGAGAATGCTTCCTGCTCCTCAGGGAAGAGCTTTCAGAATAAGAAAAAGAACAGCGCATTTAACTCTTATAGTTGAAAACAACGAACAAGAAACTGTTGCTGTAACTACTACTAATAATAAAACAAAAAATTCATAAGGAGTTTAGTTGGGTCAAAAAACACATCCGGTCGGGTTTAGATTAGGCGTAATTAATACGTGGGATTCTAATTGGTACGACGAAAAATCATTCGCACAGAAGCTTAAGGAAGATTCTTTAATAAGAAACTACTTAAAGAAACGTCTTGAAAAAGCAGGAATTGCTAAAGTTGTTATCGAAAGAACTTTAAAGAAAATTACTTTAACGATTCATACTTCAAGACCGGGGTTTGTTATTGGAAAAAGCGGTAAGGAAATTACACAGCTTGAAAGCGAAATTAAATCCATCACAAACAAGGATGTGAAGATTAACGTTTTTGAAATTAAAAAACCCGAACTAAGCGCTCAGCTTGTTGCGGAAAATATCGGCAACCAGCTTTCTAATAGAGTGTCATTCAGAAGAGCAATGAAGATGGCAATTTCTACTTCGATGAAAATGGGTGCGCAGGGAATTAAAGTGATGTGCAGCGGTCGTTTAGGCGGTGCTGAAATAGCAAGAGCCGAGCAGTATAAAGACGGAAGAATTCCGCTTCAGACATTAAGAGCCGATATTGATTATGCATCGGTTGGTGCACAGACTGTTTATGGAATTATCGGTATAAAAGTTTGGATTTGCAGAGGCGAAAAGCTAACTAAAAATACTTATCAGTAAATAAGAAATTAATATTTAGTAGGACAGACATTCCTGTCTGTCTAAGGAGACTATAGATTATGTTAATGCCCAAAAGGGTAAAATTCAGAAAAGCCCACAGAGGAAACAGAAGAGGAAACGCTCAGAGAGGTTCGATGGTTGATTTCGGAAGCTATGGCTTAAAAGCCCTTGAAGCAGGATGGGTAACCGACAGACAAATCGAAGCAGCAAGAGTGGCTTTGACTCGTCACATGAAAAGAGACGGAAAAGTATGGATAAGAATATTTCCGGATAAGCCCGTAACAAAGAAACCTGCTGAAACCCGTATGGGTAAAGGTAAAGGAGCACCTGAGTACTGGGTAGCAGTGATTTTACCGGGCAGAATTATGTTTGAAGTTGACGGTGTTTCGGAAACAATTGCTTCGGAAGCATTAAAGCTTGCTGCGCATAAACTCGCAATCAAAACAAAGTTTGTAAAAAGAATAGACTAATAGACTAAAAGTTATCAAAGTTTTAAGATGAAAATTTATCAAATAAGAGAATTGTCCACGGAAGATTTAAGAAACGCCATACAGGACAACTATGATGCTCTGGAAAATTTCAGATTTCAGAAAGCCACAAGCCAGCTCGAGAATTACAAATCTCTGATGAACACCAAAAGAGACATTGCAAGAATGCTTACAATATTAAAAGAAAGAGAGCTCGGACTAAACAAAGATTTGGCAACAAAAGAACCGAAACCGAAGCCGAAGAAAGAGAAAACGAAAACTGAGGAAGTAAAAGCTTCATCATCTTCATCAGATGAGGAAAAGCCAAAGAAAACAAGAAAGCCGGCTGCAAAGAAATCAGAAAAGACCGAAACAAAAGCTAAAACAAAAAAAGCGAAATCAGAAAATTAATCATAAATGACTGAAGCAACAACAAATACTAAAGATACTACTGTAAAAAGAAGCCAGAGAAAAACCAGGATAGGAAAAGTTACAAGCAATAAAATGGATAAAACCATTACAGTTGCTTTTGAAATTCGCGTTCAGCATCCTTTGTATAAAAAGTTTTTCAAGAAGACTACAAAGTTTAAAGCTCATGATGAAAAGAACGAATGCGGAATCGGCGACACTGTGAAGATTATGGAAACAAGACCGCTAAGCAAAGATAAAAGATGGCGGCTGGTTGAAATCATAGAAAAAGCTAAATAGATATTTAAAAAGATACTCCTGTATCGGCTTTTTCTGAAAAGTTCGGACAGGTTAGATAAAGCGCAGGTAATCACCTGCTTTTTTATCTGTAAAAATTTAACGAAGAATAAAAGTAAGTTTAAAATGATACAGGAAGAAACAAATCTCGTAGTGGCTGATAACTCGGGGGCAAAATCAGTCAGATGTATAAGAGTTTTAGGCGGCTCCGACAGAAGATATGCGGGAGTTGGTGATATAATAGTAGTGTCGGTGAAATCTGCAATTCCGGGCGGAACAGTGAAAAAAGGCGAAGTTTCAAGAGCTGTAATCGTAAGAACAGCTAAAGAGACTAAAAGAAGAGACGGAAGTTTCATAAAGTTTGATGAAAACGCAGCGGTATTGATAAATAATCAGAATGAACCGAAGGGAACGAGAATTTTCGGACCTGTAGCAAGAGAGTTAAGAGAAAAATCTTTTATGAAGATTATCTCGCTTGCTCCTGAAGTAATATAAATTTGAAATAGAATCGAAAGATGAAAAAGAGAATACAAAACAGCACGAAACCAAGACTTAAAACTAAGCTGAAGAAAAATGATACCGTTAAGGTTATTTCCGGCAACGACAGAAATGCTACCGGAAAGATTTTATATATAGACAGAGAAAAAGGAAGAGTTATTGTTGAAGGTGTAAACATAATAAGCAGGCACACAAGACCGAATCAAAAAAATCAGCAGGGTGGGATTGTAAAAAGAGAAGCGCCGATTCATATTTCAAACGTGATGCTGATGGACCCTAAATCAAATGAGCCGACAAGAATCGGGATGCGTTTGATTGATGATGAGACAACAGGAAAAACCAAGAGAATGAGATACGGAAAGAAATCAGATGAAATCATTCTTTCATAAATTATTTAACTGAAACGAGAAGCAGTAAGTAAACAATATGGCTAAAACAAAACAAGATCGTAAAAAAGACGACGAAGTAAAAAAGTCTAAACAAGGCGAAGGTAAAAAAGCTGACGAAGGAAATTTTGTAGAAGAGAAAGTTCCTGCAAGATTGCTCGAAACTTATCAGAAGAAAGTTGTTCCAGAGCTTATGAAAAAATTCGGTTATACAAATCCGAATCAAACTCCTAAGCTTGAAAAAATCTGCATCAATGTTGGTGTAGGCCAGGCAATGCAAGACCAGAAGTTAATTGAGACAACTGTAAAAGAAATCGAAGCAATTACAGGTCAAAAGCCTGCAGTTGTAAAAGCAAAAAAATCGGTTTCTAACTTTAAGCTTCGTGAAGGTGTGAATATCGGTGTTAGAGTAACTTTGAGAAATGCAAGAATGTATGAATTCCTTGACAGGTTCATCAGCATTGCAGTTCCTAGAATAAGAGATTTCAGGGGGCTGCCTGATAAAAGCTTTGATGGCAGAGGAAATTATACAATAGGTATTAAAGAGCAGGTTATATTTCCTGAGATAAATGTAGATAACGTGAACAGAATTTCCGGTATGGACTTAACTTTTGTTACATCCGCAAAAAGCGATGAAGAATCATACGAGCTTCTGAAGCAGTTCGGAGTTCCGTTTGTTAATAAAAACAAAAACTAATGGCAAAGAAATCAATAGTCGCAAGACAGAATAAAAGAATAGCTTTAGTAAAGCAGTATAACGAAAAGAGAAAAGAGCTTAAGAAAGCAGGTGATTACGAAGGATTACAAAAACTTCCGAGAAACAGCAGTCCTACAAGATTGCATAACAGATGCAACGTAACAGGAAGAGCGAGAGCATATTACAGAAAGTTTGGTGTATCAAGATTAGTATTAAGAGAACTTGCGCTTTCCGGTAAAATCCCTGGAGTAAGAAAAGCAAGCTGGTAAAAAATTAAAACAATAAAAATCGAAGTATATATATGTCAATGACCGACCCAATTTCAGATTTTCTTACAAGAGTAAGAAATGCAATAAAAGCTGAAAAGAAAACCGTTGATATTCCGGCATCTAAATTCAAAAAAGAAATTGCCGAGATATTAAAGAATACAAAGTACATAGATGATTACAAAATGATTGATACCGAAAACAAGAGGTCATTCATTTCGATTAAGCTGAAGTATTCAGGCGGTGAGAGTGTAATAACCGGTTTAAAAAGAATCAGCAAACCGGGTATAAGAAGATATGTTGAGCATGCCAGCATTCCGAGAGTCAGAAACGGCCTGGGCATTGCCTTAATCTCAACATCAAAGGGTTTGATGACCGACTCGCAGGCGAGAAAGCTTGGCGTTGGCGGTGAAGTTGTTTGTGAAGTCTGGTAATAAATATTAAACAGTATTAATTTATAAAATAAGAGCATCATGAGTCGTATAGGAAAAAAACCGATAGCTTTAGCAAAAGAATATCAGGTTACAAAAAACGGTAGCATAGTTGAAGTTTCAGGTCCGAAAGGAAAGCTTCAGATGGAAATGAGAGATGATATAAAGATGGAGATAAAGGACAATGAAATTATTTTTTCAAGAAGCAGTGAAAACAAAAATGTAAGAGCATTGCACGGATTATACAGAGCTTTGCTTCAGAATATGATTACCGGTGTAACCGAAGGATTTTCAAAGAAGCTTGATTTGGTTGGTATCGGATACAAAGCCGAGTTAAAAGGAAACAATATTGTTTTTGCTTTAGGGTATTCACATCCTATAGTTTTCACAGCTCCTTCTGATATTAAAATTGAATTACCTGCACCGAACAATGTAGTTGTTTCGGGTATTGATAAGCAGTTAGTCGGTCTGGTTGCCGCGAAAATTCGCGAGTTGAGACCGCCTGAGCCGTATAAAGGAAAAGGTATTAAATATTCTGATGAAAGAATCAGAAGAAAAGCCGGTAAGACCGCTTCAAAATAATTATAACATTTATAATTTATATCATTAATTAATAATTTTAGATAGTCATGCAAAAAGTAGATAAACTAAAAAAAAGACGCGAAAGAATAAAATATAAAATCAGAAAGACTGTATCGGGTAATTCTGACAGACCAAGACTTGTAGTATATAGAAGCGCAAAGCATATTTATGCGCAGTTAATTGATGATGTAAACTCGAAAACTCTTTTCGGCATGGGTTCTAATTCAAAGGAAATCCAGGAAAAATTATCATCTTCAAAAGGAAGTGTTGAGAAAAGCAAAGCCATTGGTAAAATGATTGCCGAAAAAGCTTCAGGACTTAAAATTACAAACGTTGTCTTCGACAGAAACGGATATTTGTATCACGGAAGAGTAAAAGCTCTTGCCGATGGAGCCAGAGAAGGTGGTTTAAAATTTTGAAAAAAATCGCTATTTTTAATGTTTGCTTTCTCGGGTCGTCTAATGGCAGGACAGCGGCCTTTGGAGCCGTACGTGGAGGTTCGAATCCTCCCCTGAGAACCAATTTTCCCGCAATTATAAAAAATAATTGAGGATTTTTTTATTAGTAATAACAGATATTCTATTTAATATTTAATGGCAAAAATAAAAAAACTTACTGTTAAACCCGCTGAGCTCGAGTTAAAAGAAAAACTTGTTAAGGTTGGCAGAGTTGCAAAAGTAGTAAAAGGCGGAAGAAGATTCAGCTTTAATGCAGTCAGCGTTGTCGGAAACGGTTCCGGTTACGTTGGTGTCGGTCTTGGAAAAGCAAACGAAGTTACCGATGCAATTAAAAAGAGCGTTGAAGATGCAAGAAAGAATTTAATCAAAGTTCCAATCAGAAAAGGAACGGTCCCTCATGAAATCATCGGAAAATACGGCGCGGCAAAAGTTATGTTGAAACCGGCTGCACCCGGAACGGGAATTATTGCAGGCGGTGGTGTCAGAGCTGTTCTTGAATCAGTTGGTGTGCAGGACGTTTTGACAAAGCTTCTCGGTTCTTCAAATCATCATAATGTAGTTAAAGCTACCATAGATGCATTGAGAAATCTAAAAGATGCAAAGACAACTGCTGAGCAAAGAGGAATGACTCTTGCTGAGCTTTTCAATAATTAATTTATAATTAATTTTTTATTTAAGACTATATGAATCTTAAAATCACACAAATCAGAAGCGCTATTGACAGACCAAAAGACCAGAAAGCAACTATTGAAGCGCTTGGCATCAGAAAGTTAAATAATTCTGTCATTAAAAAAGATACTCCTCAGATAAGAGGGATGATTAGAAAAGTAAATCATCTTGTCAAAGTTGAGGAAGTAAAATAAATAATACACGATTAATAGATTATAATATTATAATAATGGACATACTAAGTAATTTAAAACCTGCAGAAGGTTCACGCAGGAAAATAAAGAGAGTCGGAAGAGGTCAGGGTTCGGGACACGGTGGAACTTCCACAAGAGGTCACAAAGGTGCGAAGTCGCGTTCAGGTTATAAGAACAGAGCATGGTTTGAAGGTGGTCAAATGCCTCTTCAAAGAAGACTTCCGAAGTTCGGATTCAAGAATGTTAACAGAGTTGAAGTAAACATTATTAACTTAGGAAAGTTACAAAAGCTTATCGACAGCGGAAAAATTTCCGAGACAAAAATCGATAAAGAATATTTATTAAAGAGCAAAGTATTATCAGGAAAGAACGTTCCGTTGAAAATTTTAGGTGAAGGTGAGTTTAAAGCTAAAATAGAGATTACTGCCGATTCTTTCAGTAAATCTGCAAAAGAAAAAATAGAAAATCTTGGAGGAAAAGCCATAACCTTATGAGTGGTTTTGTAGAGAGTTTCAGGAATATATTTAAGATTGAAGAATTAAGGACACGAATTTTTTTCACTCTTGCGATTTTAATTGTTGTTCGTATCGGTGCTCACATAACTTTGCCGGGAATCAATGCTTCGCTTTTAACTCAGGCAAACCTGAACCAGGCAAATAATACTTTGTTTGGTCTTTATGATATGTTTGTGGGAGGTGCATTCAACAATGCAGCCGTTTTTGCATTGGGAATTATGCCTTACATCAGTGCTTCGATTATTATCCAGCTTCTTGGCGCTGTGTTTCCTTATTTCCAGAAGCTTCAGAAAGAAGGTGAAGAGGGAAGAAAGAAAATCACACAGCTTACAAGAGTCGGAACTGTTCCGATTGCTGCGCTTCAGGCATGGGGCGTGAGTGTTTCTCTTGCAAGCAGGGAAGTTAACGGTATCAGCATAATAAGTCCGGAAATGTCGGGAATGTTATTTACAATCTCGACTGTTATATTTCTGACTGCGGGTACGATTTTTATGATGTGGCTTGGCGAACAGATAACCGACCGCGGTATCGGAAACGGTATATCGCTGATTATCTTCATCGGTATCATTGCAGATTTCCCATTCGCATTATTTGATGAGTATCAGATAGTTGCTTCAGGTGTAAGAAACATCATAATAGAGATTTTATATGTAGCGTTATTCTTATTAATAATAGCAGGAGTTATTGCGGTTACAGTCGCAACAAGAAAAATTCCTGTTCAGTATGCAAAGAGGGTTGTTGGAAGAAAAGTATTTGGAGGTGTTACGCAGTATATACCGATGAAAGTTAATCAGGCAGGTGTTATGCCTATTATATTTGCTCAGTCAATTATGTTTATCCCAAGCACGGTGTTGTCATTTTTTCCTGACAGTGCATTTATGCAGGGTATATCAAAATATTTTGACCCGACAAGCTTAACATATTCATTGGTGTTTGCTTTATTGATTATCTTCTTTACTTATTTCTATACCGCAATTGCTTTCAATCCGAAAGACGTTGCAGATAACATGAAAAAGCAGGGTGGATTTATTCCGGGAGTTAGACCGGGTAAACCGACTTCAGATTATATTGATAATATTCTGACAAAAATTACTTTGCCGGGTTCGATATTTCTTGCAATTATTGCAATCATTCCGACATTTTTGATGATGATGGGAGTTACTACAGGTTTAGCGCAGTTTTTTGGCGGAACAAGTCTTCTAATTATCGTTGGTGTTGCGCTTGATACATTGCAGCAGATTGAATCGCATTTGCTAATGAGACACTATGACGGATTTATGAAGGGCGGAAAACTTAAGGGAAGAAGATAATAATCTCTTCGCATAATGGGTTTGATTAAAAACGATAGAGAAATAAATTTAATTGCAGAAAGCTGTAAAGTAGTTAAAGATACGTTAGACTTTATAAAAGATTTTGTTCGTGAAGGTGTTTCAACATACGAGCTCGATGATTTAATTGAGACAAAGATAAAAAATTTGGGTGCGCAGCCTGCATTCAAAGGATACAAGGTAAAAGGAAAAAGATTTCCTTCATCGGCTTGTATCTCGATAAATGATGAAGTAGTTCACGGCATTCCGAGTAAGAATGTTGTTTTAAAAAACGGTGATATAATTTCGATAGATATAGGTGCTTATAAAAACGGATATTATGGTGATAGCGCTTACACTTTTGCAGTAGGTGAAATTTCGGATAAGAAGAAAAAGCTCTTAAAAATTACGGAAGAATCTTTATACAAAGGAATCGAGCAGGCAGTTGAAGGAAATGACGTTAACGATATTTCCGTTGCTGTTCAGAATTATGTTGAAGGTTCAGGATTTTCAATTGTGCGCGAGTTAATCGGACACGGTATCGGGAAAAATCTTCACGAAGAGCCCCCGGTTCCTAATTATTACAGCCCGAGTAACAAGTACAAACTAAGAAAGGGTATGGTGATTGCAATCGAGCCGATGGTAAATTACGGCACTGCGAGAGTCCGCACAAAATCAGACGGATGGACGGTGGTAACATCGGACGGAGAGCCGTCAGCTCATTTTGAGCATACAGTTTTGATAACAAATTCAAAACCGGTAATACTTACTAATTAATGGGTAAACAGGACGTAATAAAAGTTGACGGAATAATAACGGAAATTCTTCCCAATACTTCATTTAAAGTAAAGCTTGAAAACGGACACGAGATTTTGGCGCATATATCGGGAAAGATGAGAATGAATTTCATAAGAATTTTACAAGGTGACAAAGTTTCTGTCGAGCTTTCACCCTATGATTTAACAAAAGGCAGAATAACTTACAGATATAAATAACAGGCAGGTAATAAAAATATGAAAGTAAGAAGCTCAGTAAAAAAGATGTGCGACAAATGCAAAATTATAAAACGAAAAGGTGTAATTCGTGTTATTTGCACAAACCCAAAACATAAACAAAGACAGGGATAATAAATGGCAAGAGTAGCAGGTATAGACTTACCAAAAAATAAAAGAGCAGTAATCGGTTTGACCGCCATCTTTGGCATTGGAAAATCTACTGCCGAGAAAATTCTCGATAAAGTCGGAATAGACCACAACAAGAAAGTTGCTAACTTAACTGATGATGAAGTTAATCACATCAGAACCGAGATTACCAACGAGTATAAAGTCGAGGGTTCTTTAAAGTCTGAAGTTGCGATGAATATCAAGAGGCTGACCGACATAGGAACATACAGAGGAAAGAGACACAGAAAAGGACTGCCGTCACGAGGACAAAGAACAAGAACAAACTCAAGAACCAGAAAAGGTAAGAGGAAAACAGTTGCAGGCAAAAAGAAAGTAGCAGCTAAGAAATAACAAATAATAATTATAGCAAGTGGCAAAAACATTCAAAAAAACTAAGAAAAAACTTCACATAGATGCTAACGGTGTAGCGCATATCAAAGCTACATTCAACAATGTTATTATTACATTGACTGATTCTCACGGGAATACGATTTCATGCGCATCTTCAGGCAAGATGGGATTCAAGGGCTCAAAGAAGAATACTCCTTTTGCCGCTCAGATGACAGCAGAATCATGCGGTAAGGAAGCTTATGATGCGGGTTTAAGAAAAGTCGATGTATTAATCAAAGGTGTTGGTTCGGGAAGAGATGCTGCAATCAGGTCTCTTGCTACAGTCGGCATAGAAGTAACATCTATAAAAGATATTACTCCGCTTCCGCACAACGGTTGCCGTCCTCCGAAGAAACGAAGAGTGTAACGAAGAGTATAAAAGTTTTAAAATTATCAGACAGGTAATTTATCTGTCTTAACAAAACGAAGTTAGAAAAAATAAATGGCTCGATATACAGATGCAAGCTGCAAGCTTTGTCGCAGAGAAAGAACAAAGCTATTCCTCAAAGGAATAAAATGTTATACTGACAAATGTCCAGTTGGAAGCGATAAGAATTATCCTCCGGGTCAGCATGGTCAATCAAGAAGAGCAAGAATCACAGACTATGCAGTTCAGTTAAGAGAAAAACAAAAAATCAGAAGAACCTACGGACTGCTCGAAAAACAGTTCAGGGATTATTTTGTTGAAGCTGCAAGAAGAAAAGGTGTAACGGGAGATAATCTAGTTCAGCTTCTTGAAACAAGATTTGACAATACATTATACCGTCTCGGACTTGCTCCTTCAAGAAAAGCCGCAAGACAGCTGATAACTCACAGACATTTTACTGTCAATGGAAGAGTTGTAAATATTCCTTCGCTTATGCTGAAAGTTGGTGACGTAATTAAAGTTCGCGAGAAAAGCAAAAAAATGGAAATCTTCCATGAAGCAATGAAAAGAATGAAAGACAATATGGTTGTGCCATGGTTAGCGCTTGATAAAGCCAATATGGAAGGCAAATTCCTGAAAGCCCCTGAAAGAACAGACGTTCCTTTCGTAGGAAACGAACAGTTAGTCGTAGAGTTATACTCAAAATAAGATTATAAAAATGATATGCCTCATTCCGTTTTCAGAATAAGACGGAACAGGTATTGCTTTATTTTTAACAGGGATTAAAAATAAAAATTAAAAGACAAATTAAGAAATGAAGATTAATCACTTACAACTACCGGAAAACGTCATAAAAGAAGAATCTTCTTTTACCGATACTTTTGGAAGGTTTGTTATGCAGCCTTTAGAAAGAGGTTATGGAATTACTCTTGGAAATTCTTTAAGAAGAGTTTTAATTTCTTCTCTTTCCGGTACCGCTATTATTGCTATAAAAGTTAATGATGCGCCTCATGAATTCACAACATTAAAAGGTGTAGTTGAAGATTTATCCGAAATTATCCTTAATCTGAAGGAAGTTAGATTTAAGGACATAACCGGAAAAGGTCATAAAATTGAAATGAACATTAAAGGAGCTAAGGAATTTACCGCAAAAGACATTCAAGATGCAACTGCGGATTTTGAAATTCTTAATCCTGACCAGCATATTGCAACTCTTAACAAAGATGCAAACTTAAACATTGAATTAAGATTAGCTCAGGGAATCGGATATATTCCTTCTGAAGAGAACAAAAAAGTTGACCTGCCTTTAGGTTTCATAACCGTTGATTCTATTTTCTCTCCGGTAAAGAGAGTTAACTATGCGCTTGAAAATACAAGAGTAGGGCAAAAAACAGATTATGAAAAATTAACTCTTGAAATTGAAACTGACGGTTCCATCAATCCTGAGGAAGCATTATTCCAGGCAGCAAGAATATTGAGAGACCACGTTCAGTTGTTTATCAATTTGAAACCGGAAGCAGAAGAAAAACCGAAAGAAGTTGAATCTGAGCACGATGAAGAATTTGAAAAAGTTAAGAAAATATTATTAATGCCGGTTGATGAATTAGATTTATCTGTCCGTTCACAAAACTGTCTGCGTTCAGCAAACATAAAAACAATCGGTGACTTAGTAAGCAAGAATGAGGCAGAGATGCTTCATTACAGAAACTTCGGAAGAAAATCTCTTGCTGAGTTAGGCGAGCTTATCGAAAGCTTTAACCTTAATTTCGGAATGGATGTAGATAAATACATCAAAGAAGAAGAAAAGTAAAAAGAATTCTGAACTAAAAGACAGGTGCAAGCCTGTCTTTTTTATTTTAATAAATTGTAATTTGTAAACACACATAGATTATGGAACACAGGAAAAAAGGCCGCAAACTAAAAAGAACAGCAAGCCACAAAAAAGCAATGATGGCTAATATGTCAGCTTCTTTGATTAAGGCAAAAAGAATAAACACTACAGTTGCTAAAGCAAAAGAGTTGAAGATTTATATTGAACCGTTGGTAACGAAGGCAAAAAATGCTCTCAGCGACCCTACGAAGAGTGTCCATTTGAGAAGAGTTGCAAGAAGATTTTTACGTGATGATGCAGCTGTTGCGCAATTATTTAATGATATTGCTCCTATGGTCGGCAACAGACCGGGCGGATATACAAGAGTCGTGAAAGCAGGTTTCAGAAAAGGTGATGGCGGTGATGTAGCCATAATCGAGTTTGTAGATTTCAATTACGTCGTTGAAAAAGAAAAACAAATCGACGAAAAAACCAAAGCAGAAGATTCAGGAAAAACGGGTGATAAGAAGGAAACGAAAAAAGAAGTAAAAGCAAAAAAAGAATCGAAAAAAGCTCCTAAGAAAGAAAGTGTGAAGAAGGAATCAGGACCTGATGTTAAAACCAGAAAGACACGTAAAAAAGTTTAATTAAAAATTTCGTAATCATTCAGCGTCATACAGGGCGTTATAAACCGTAATGAAAATTTCCACTGCTGAATTTATAGAAAGTATATACGACTTAAGAACCCTGCCAAAATCCGTTTTGTCCGAATTTGTGCTTGTCGGAAGGTCTAACGTTGGTAAGTCATCACTCATAAATACTATCTGCAATAAGAAAAAACTCGCAAAGGTCGGCTCAGTGCCGGGCAAAACGCGCCAGCTTAATTACTTCCTCATCAATAAAGAATTTTATATTGTTGATTTGCCGGGTTATGGCTATGCAAAAGTACCTGAGCAAATCCGCGCCGGCTGGAGAAAGCTTGTTGAAGACTACATCAGCGAGCGTGCAAACGTAAACATGGTTTTTGTTCTTATTGATTCGCGCCATGACCCGACTTATCTCGATGAGCTTATGGTCAGCTGGCTTGAGTATTATGAAATTCCTTACGCTATAATTCTTACCAAAGCAGATAAGATTTCCAAAAACAAAATGGAAAAACAAATTTACAGAGCTTCAAAAATTGTGAACAACGAAGACCTCTGCAAAGATTATATTCCTTTTTCAATTATTACCGATGAAGGTAAAGATGAGATTCTTAATCTGATTCAGGATGCTCTCGAAAATAAATTCCGCCAGAACGCTTCATCTGAAGATGACGAAGAGGAAGATTCATAATTAATCATTCATAAAAATGATTAAGATTCTGATAGCCGACAAAATTAACCTCACTCACTTACCCCTCTTCCCTAAAAATAAATTTCACATAACCGCTTTTGATAATATTCCTAATTCCGAAATAATAAAAAAATATAATGATTACGACGTCTTAGTCATTCGCAGCATAAGAAAAATCGGCAAGAAATTTTTATCAAAGGCAAAATTTAAAATCATTGCCACAGTCTCGAGAGGCACTGACCATATTGATGTAGCCGAAGCAAAAAAACAAAAAATAAAAGTACTGAATATTGAACGCGGCAACAGTCTCGCAGCCGCAGAACATACGCTGGCGCTGCTTCTTGCAGTTTCAAAAAATATTATTTTTTCGAATAAATGTGTCAGAGAAAATCGATTTACTGCTTATGATTATGAAAGATTTGAGCTTGAAGGGAAAACTATTGGTATCATTGGATTCGGCTCTATAGGAAGTCTGGTCGGAAAATACTGCAAAGCGCTTGGAATGAAAATTCTTGTAAATGATACAGATAAAAAAGTCATTGTAAAAAACAAAAACTTTAAGTTTGTAAGTTTAGATTATCTCCTTGAAGCGTCAGACATCATTACAGTTCACATACCACTTGAAAACAATAAGAATTTTTTATCGAAAGATAAATTAAGAAAATTAAAGCCGTCGGCAATTTTAATTAATACTTCCCGCGGTGAAGTATTAGATGAAAGTTTTTTGATTAAACTGCTCAAAGCAAAAAAAATAAAATCAGCGGCTCTTGACGTTTTCAAAAACGAACCTCTCATTAACAAGCAATTCTATGGGTTACCGAATGTTTTACTCACCAATCATATCGCAGGAAAAACTACTGAAAGCTCCTCAAAAATGACTAAAGAAATATTTATAAGAATAAAAAATCTTTATCAAAATATTTAACGATTTCTTAATAAATTTCTTTGTAATAATATATAATGACAACAATTTTTCTTTCTCATATTATTGAACTAAAATAAGCTTAAAAATAGGACGGTTTGTAATAAAATATTATCAAAATGTCAAATTATAATAATTAAATTATATATTGACAACATTTTACAATACTGTTATATTGTTACAAATTTAAATTTTAATTAGTTAAAATTTAATAAATCCAACTAAAAACAAAGGAGAAAAAAATGTTTAAAAGGTTACTATTCTCATTATTTATCTCGATTCTACTTGTAGGAAGCCTGCAGGCGGGATCAAGATATACGCCTGAGCAGATGAAATATTTTTCACAGATCAGGTATCAAATAAAATTAACAGGGGATTCATATGGTGGTCAAAGACTTGATGCTCATCATACAAATATACCTGGTACAGTAAATACCCCCGACATAATTGTTCCATCAAATTACACTTTTGGACTTACCTGGACGGGAAACGTAACAACAAAATGGACTCAATGGCAATCATTTTATGATTTAGCTTCAAACGGTTCAACAATGCAAATCTGGCAAAATCCATCAGACCCGGATGAACTTCACTACGTTCAAACCTGGTCACCTGACAGCGTAACAGGTTCAACAAGCTTCTTAACAAGAACAACCAAATATTATTTTTCAAGTGATAGAGGTGTTACATGGAGCTTTATTGCAGACATAGTGCCTCCAACAGGTATTGCTTCAGGTTTTGCTTCTGTAACAGGAACTTCAGAAGGAATTGAATTAATAGGTATTCACACAAATGTAGGCACTCCGGCTACAACAAGAGGACAATTTTTCTATGATGCATTCCCTGGCTTAGGTTCTTTTACAAGACTTGATCCGGGTCTAAACCCAAGTAGTCTTGGTTGTATATGGGTAAGAATGGTTGCAACTGCAAACGTTTCATTGACAAATAAATTTGTATTTATCGGTTCAGTGAACGGTACTGACTACACTGCAAGAAACGTTGCTACTTCACTTTCATCAAGTGCATTCACAGGGTTCCAGCAAATCACAGATGCTGACCAGGCAGAAACTTATTCTCTTGCAAGAGGTGATGACGGAAGAATCGGTATTGCATATATTGGTGCTGTTGTAGATCAAGGTGACGTATTTTTTATGGAGTCAACAGATAACGGTTCAACTTTTTCAACACCTATAAAAGTTTTCAATAGAAATGAAGCTGATACACAATCAGCAGGTGGTTTAAGAGGAATTAATTTGGCATATTTAGGAAATTCTCCAAAAATGGTTTTTGAGACAGTTGCTCAAACTCCTTCAGGTTCATATTTCCCGGGTCTTCCTAATGATATAAGATTCTGGTCATCATCTTTACCTGGTGCAGATCCTAACAGAACTATCCCGATAATTATTTCAGACACTAACGTAACTATCGGACCAAATGGTGTTCCTTATGCACCTAATACAGGTATCAATGACGTATTTGCTCCGGTTTGCCGTCCGGTTATCGGAAAATCAGGCGGAACATTATTTGTGGCATGCCAGGTAGCAACAAGTGTTGTTGACCCAAATAGAGACTCAACCTGCTTCAGAGCTTTATATTTAACTGCTTCAGGAAACGGCGGTTCTTCATGGAAAAGTCCGGAAAGAATTTCTCCAACAACCCCACAATATGACTGGGTATGGCCGTCAATGTCTCCAATGAATGACGAAACCGGAAGTTCTCATTTCTTGAATATGGCTGCAGTTACAACTTCTTCTCCTGGTTCAAACGTTAACGGAACAGGATTTACTCCTCGTTCAGCATACTCACATTATTTAAGAGTTGAAGTTCCGAAACCGGTTGGAATTGAAAATTTATCAGGAGTTGCAAATAGCTTTAGCTTAGCACAAAATTTCCCAAATCCGTTTAACCCTTCAACTTCTATCAGATTTGCTTTACCGAATGCTTCTAATGTTGTATTGAAAATTTATGACATAAGCGGTAAAGAAGTTGCTACATTAATAAACAATCAAGTTGTTTCAGCAGGACTAAATGAAGTTACATTTAATGCAAAAAATCTTGCCAGCGGAATTTACTTCTACTCAATCACCGCAGGTAACTTCAAAGACACCAAAAAAATGATGTTAATTAAGTAAAATAATTTTTAAATTTGTAAAATTAAATTTAGCAACCCTCATAATAAGAAATTCTTATGAGGGTTGTTTTTAAAAAGTCATTTAAACATATATTGGAGGAAAAAATGAGGGATAATACCTTTTACAAAATTATTTCCCTTTTTATTTTTAGTTTACTTTTCATTCCTTCCATCTCTTTCGCACAATCAACAGGTAGTATCGGCGGTACTGTTTTAGATGAGAACAGTGTGCCGTTACCCGGTGCATCCGTGAGAATAGAAGGAACAAATTCCGGTGCAATAACCGATGATGAAGGAAAATATATAATTCTTAATGTCGATGTCGGTACTTATAATGTTGAAGCATCCTATGTTGGTTATACTGCGGTCAAACAAACCGGAGTTAGGGTTTCAGTTGACCAGAGAAGTGAAGTAAATTTTCAGTTTACTTCAGGAATAACAACTGAGGAAATTGTTGTTGAGGCACCGAGAAAAGGTATTGATGTAGAACAATCAGGAAGAATTGTTACATCAGACCAGATTGATAACAGCGGTATTAGGGGAATTAATAACATAGTTTCCAAAACCGCCGGTGTAGTTCAGGATGAGCGCGGCGGCGCTATTAACGTCAGAGGTGGTAGAACAAATGAAACAATCGTTATTGTTGATGGTGTTCAGACAACCAATCCTCTTGACGGAACAAACAGAGCAAATGTACCAAATTCTCTTTTACAGGAAATTTCAGTTTTAACCGGAGGTTTTGGTGCGGAATACGGTAACGTTCTTTCAGGAGTTATCAATGTATCTACCAAAGGTGGAACTGACAGATTCACTGGATCTGTGGAAGCCATTACAGATGAGCTCATTACCAAAATGGGCAATACCAGAAAACAAGGTTATAATTTATATAATGTTACACTGGGCGGTCCATTGATCCCGACAAAGGATTTAGCAAGAGTTGTTAATTTTTACGGAAGTTTTGAAAGAGTATTCCAAAGAATAAACGGTCCGTCATGGGCATTTAATAATCTCCAAAAATTATATCCGGGCGGCGTAGTTAATGATGATGATTTTTCTTCATATTCATATAACGGCAGATTAAATTTTAATCTTTCAGAAATCAAAGATTCAAAAATTCCAATTGACTTAAGATTTGGTGCATCTATTTTTAATTCAAGACAACGCGCATTTTCTACAGCTAATGTTATTGCCGTTGACCCGGTAACAGGGTTGATGTCAACTAATTCAGACAGAAATGGCGTTCAGGTTAATGATGATTATCAATTCTTCGGAAGATTTATTCATAATGTTTCTAATAAGTTCTTTTATGAGTTACAAGGTTCTTACTATAAATATTATAACGAGGAATTTGACCCGTTATTCGGGGACAATGTCTATTTATATGGCGACACAAATTATAACCCGGCTGCAACAGTCCAGGGTTCCGGTGGAGCTGCCGATCCAAACCTTGCTTCTTTATTCAATTATAAAGGAACAATCAGAAATCTTTATCAAAAACTTGACATAAGCTATATCGGCGGTAAAATGGATGCTACATGGGCAATTCTTACAAAGAGTTATGGTGACCATGAAATAAAATTCGGTGCTGAATATAAATATAATACTTTGAAAAAAATGCAGGTTACACCTTCTCCGCTTGCTGACTTAACAGTTGATGCAAGAGACCGATGGTGGGGTACTAACCAGGCATCTTTGAACACTTATGGCTATGCTATAACAGACGCTCCAACGGGAACGGTAATTGCAACCGGCACAGAAACAGACGGCACTCAGGAGAAACATCCGTTAACAGGTGGTTTTTATATCAGAGACAAAGTCAGTTTCTCAGACTTTAATTTCAACGGCGGTCTGAGAATAGATTTTCTTGATGTAAACGATGAAGTATTAAAAGACATTACATATGACGTAATGGGTCCTGACGGTGAGATTGCATCACCTGATGACTTCACACAATCAAAAGCAACGGTTGAAGTATCGCCAAGGCTCGGATTTTCATTCCCAGTTACCGACAGAACAATATTTGTCGCGCAATACGGAAAGATGATTCAGATGCCTCAGTTAAATCTTCTTTATGTATCAAAAGAGACTTTAAGAAGATTCCTATCTACATCATTACAAGATGTTGTAGAGAACTCATCACTTCAGCCAACAAAAGTTACACAATATGAAATTGGTGTAAAACATCAGGCAGGTGATTACATTGACATGGGAATAACTGCATTTTATAAAGAATCAACAGACCTTATCGGAGCAGGGAGAGTTGAAGGACCTGCAAACAGGATTCCTAACGGTTTTGCTACATATTTAAATAATGACTTTGCAATAGCAAGAGGAATGGACTTTTATCTGTCAATGAGAAGATACAATCGTCTTGCAGTTGACCTTGCATATACACTTGCATTCTCAAGCGGAACAGGTTCGGACTTTAACTCAAAGTTCCTTCTTGCAAACAATCTTGACCCGACAACGGGACAGACACTTCCAAGATTTGTATATCCTCTTGACTATGACCAGAGACATACAGGAAGTTTGAATATGGATTACAGATTTGGTTCAACTGACGTTCCAAAGGGCTTTGCAGGTGAAATATTGAAAAACTTTGGTATAAATGTTCTCTTTACGTTCAACAGCGGCAGACCATACCAGAGAAAACAGCCGTCAACCTCGGCAACGGGAACGGGTGTGGGAGAGCTTCCTCTTTCATCAAAGAATGAAGTATATACAGACTGGAGATACAGAGTTGACTTAAGAATAGATAAGACGGTTGATATATGGAAGACAAGCTTAAACTTCAATATTTATGTAATTAATTTGCTTAACAGTGAGATTATTAATGCGGTATATCCGTCAACCGGAACTCCGAATGATAACGGATTCTTACAGACTCCTACAGGTGCATCAAGATATGAGACAAATGCATTCTTCAGAGAATACTGGCAGGAAAGAATCAGTGTAAGAGGAAACTGGGGACCGCCAAGA